>CAJVZX010000006.1 GCA_913020625.1 uncultured Pelagibacterales bacterium | reverse complement strand
ATGTCTTTGCTAAGTACATTTTTTGCAGATAATCCTAAAAATACATCTGCTCCCTTCATTGCCTCTTCAAGTGTTCTAATTTTTGTATCTATGGCATGTGTTGATTTCCACTGATCTAAATTATCTCTCCCTCGATATATAACGCCTTTTCTATCAAGCATAGTTATATTATGATTCAGCGCCCCAGAACTTTTAATAAGATTAGCGCAAGCCATCGCTGAAGCGCCAGCTCCATTCACAACAATTTTTATGTCTTTGATAGATTTGCCACATATATCTAAAGCATTAATTAAAGCTGCCAAAGTTATTATCGCTGTACCATGTTGATCATCATGAAATACTGGAATGTCCAATTTTTCCTTTAACTTTTGTTCTATAACAAAACAATCTGGAGCCGCTATATCCTCTAAATTAATTCCTCCAAAGCTTTTTCCAAGACTTGATATACAATTAATAATTTCTTTAGCATCAGAAGAATCTATTTCTAAATCGATCGCATCTATGTCCGCAAAACGTTTAAATAAAATAGCTTTGCCTTCCATTACAGGTTTTGAAGCTAGAGCACCTAAATTTCCGAGGCCGAGTATTGCTGAACCATTACTAATTACAGCTACAAGATTACCTTTTGTTGTATAGTCATATGCTGCATCAGGGTTTTTTGCTATTACTTTAACTGGCGCAGCTACTCCAGGTGAATACGCGAGAGCCAAATCTCTTTTTGTTGTCATTGGTTTTGACGAATGAATTTCAATTTTCCCCGCTTTACCACTATTATGATAATCCAAAGCTTCTTGATCTGTGTATTTATCTATTTTAGATTTTTTCATTTATTATAATAATATATACAATTGGAGCAAATTTAAGACTAATATGATTTATGAACTTAATTAAGTCAACAACCACATTTGGCTTCTTTACAATAATAAGCAGAATACTTGGCTATATAAGAGATATTCTTATAGCAATATTTCTTGGATCCGGTTTATTGGCAGATGCTTTCTTCGTGGCTTTCAGGATTCCTAATACCTTTAGAAGATTGTTCTCTGAGGGCACCTTTAATGCAGCGTTTGTTCCAAGTTATGCATCTGAACTAAGCAAAGGAAAAGATAACGCAGACAATTTTGCAACAAGTATTTTTAGTTTTTTAATTTTAGGTTTATTTTTTATTGTTTTATTGATTGAAATTTTAATGCCATTGTTTGTTTTTTTGATTGCACCTGGTTTTTCCGGTGATGAAGAAAAAATGGAATTAGTAATAAATTTAACAAGAATTACTTTTCCATTTTTATTTTTTGTAAGTTTATCATCTTTTTTTTCTGGAATTCTAAATTCTCATAATAGATTTGCTGCAGCTTCTGCAATACCCATAATCTTAAATGTTCTATTAATAGGAGTTTTATTTTTTGGTAAGATTTTAGATGATAGTCTTGTTTATTATCTTTCTTATGCCGTAGTGATTGCAGGAATAATACAATTTTTCTTTTTATATATTATTGTAAAAAAATTTTATCTTCCGAAAATATCTTTTCAATTTAAACTTAATGAAAAAATAAAAATATTTTTTAAAAAGTTGTTACCAAGTATTTTTTCTTCTGGTGTTACACAAATAAATATTTTAGTTGGTACAATTATAGCTTCATTTCAGGCAAGTGCAGTTTCTTATTTATATTATGCGGATCGGATTTATCAAATTAATTTGGCAATTGCAGGAATTGCTATTAGTACGGTTATTTTGCCCAAATTATCAAAATTAATTGAGCAAGAAAACAATATTGAAACAATAAACATACAAAATAAGGCTTTAGAACTTAGTCTTTTTTTAAGTGTTCCAGCAGCAATAGCTTTGCTTATTGCATCAGAACCAATTATTTCATCGTTATTTGGCTATGGATCTTTTTCTGAAATAGGTGTTAAAAATTCAGCCACAGCATTATTTTATTTTGCTTTTGGACTTCCAGCTTTTGCGATTATAAAAGTTTTTTCAAGCTTCTTTTTTGCTAGGCACGAAACTAAAATTCCTTTTTATATTTCTATTGTTTCTGTTATTCTTAATATAATAATTAGTATAGTTTTTTTTGAAAAAATTGGATTTAAAATTATTCCAATAGCAACTTCCATATCATCATGGATTAATGCTGGATTACTATATTTTTTTATGATGAAGAAAAAATACTTTGAATTTAATAATTTATTTAAATCTAGGTTTCCAAGAGTAATATTTTCATCAATATGCATGGGTGTTGTATTATTTTTATTATTAGAAAAATTTAGTTTTAAACTTAATTATGACGAAACTTTTAAAGTATTTTATTTATTATTTAATATTTTAGTTGCAATTTTAAGTTATTTTTTGATTTCATTTTTTGTCAAGGCTTTCAAATTGAGTGATATTAAATTAAAGTACTAATAAATATGAAGAAAAAAATTTTTTCAGGAGTTCAACCTACTGGCAATTTACATTTAGGAAACTATTTAGGTGCTATAAAAAATTTTGTAGCTTTGCAGGAAGGCAATGATTGTGTCTATTGCGTTGTTGATCTTCATGCTATAACTATAAAACAAGATCCTAAATTATTAAAATCAAATACGCTGGAAACTATAGCAACATTTCTAGCATCAGGTCTAGATGCTAAAAAAAATATAATTTTTAATCAGTCAAGCGTAAGTGCCCATTCTGAATTTGCATGGATTTTAAATTGCGTTTCAAGAATAGGCTGGATGAATAGAATGACTCAATTTAAAGAAAAGGCAGGAAATAATAAAGAAAATGCTAGTGTCGGACTTTATGTTTATCCTACGTTAATGGCAGCAGATATATTGTTGTATGATTCTACCCATGTTCCAGTTGGAGATGATCAAAAACAACATTTAGAACTGACTAGGGACATAGCTCAAAAGTTTAATAATGATTTTAATTGTGATGGATTTATCACTGTACCAGAACCGCTAATTCAAAAAGAATTTTCAAGAATTATGAGTTTAAAAGATGGAACAAAAAAAATGAGCAAGTCTGACCCATCATCACAAAGTATAATCAGTTTAAATGATGATAAAGAAAATATAGTTAGTAAAATTAAAAAAGCAAAGACAGATAGTTTGCCATTGCCTTCGACAAAAGTAGAATTAAAAGATAGACCTGAGGCAGGAAATTTATTAGGAATTTATTCTAATTTAAGTGAAAATAAAATTGAAAAAACTTTAACTGAATTTAAAGGAAAAAATTTTTCTTATCTTAAAGATCAATTATCTGCTTTAATAATAGAAAAAATTTGTCCAATAGGGGAAGAGATAAAAAAATTATTGAATGATAAAAATTATTTAATTTCAGTTTTAAATAAAGGAACAGAAAGAGCAGATTTAATTTCTAGTATTAAGTTAAAGAAAATTCATGAAAAAATGGGATTTTTAAGCTAAATTTAACTTTTTACTATTTAATTAATTTTTACATAATATATAACAATATCGATATGTTTGTGCAGACAGAAGAAACGCCAAATCCAAATACTTTAAAATTTTTGCCTGGGAAAAAGGTATCTGAGTGCGGCACAGTTGAATTTGTTAATAAAAAAGAAACAAATAATGAGCTTGTTAGAAATTTGTTGGCAGTTAATGGCGTCGTTATGGTGTTTTTAGGTGCAGATTTTATTACCATTAAAAAAAAAAATGAAACAAATTGGAGTGATATAAAACATATTACTATTTCATTAATTAATGATTATTTTTTAAGTGGTAAAGAAAGTGTTTTAAATAAAGATACTTTTTCTAAAAAGGAAAAACAAATACCCAAAGATGAAATAGTAAAAAAAATAAATGAAATTTTAGATAGCAAAATAAGACCCGCAGTAGCAAGAGATGGCGGAGATATAAAATTTAAATCATTCAAAGACGGACTTGTTGAAGTGGAATTAAAAGGCAGTTGTTCTGGTTGTCCAAGTTCTATTATGACTTTGAAACAAGGAGTTCAAAATCTTCTTTGTCATTATATTCCGGAAGTTAAAAGAGTAGAAGCATTATAACATGAAAGCCAAAAAAAATTTACAGGATTTATCATACCGAGAGAAGTTATTAAAATTAGCTAGACTATATAGCATTCAAGAGATTCAAAAAAAAATTTCAAATTCAAGGTTAACAAACAAACAAATAGAATCATTGCTTAAGAAAAACAATGTTTTACTTCCAAAAAATTTAATAAACAAAAAATTAAATTTTATTTATTGGACCAATTTTTATAAAATTTTAGCTGTAGCAGCAATAGCAATTGGTTTTTTTGGAATTGTCCCTTTGCTTTATAAAAGTGGTAATAAAATAAATATTGAAAATTTGGCACAAAAAAAACAAATATCAATATACCAAAAAAAAGAATTATCGAAAAAAAATATAAAACCGGAAGAAAATTTTTATATACCAGAAGAATCTGAACTCGAAGATATAGACGAAAATACAATAAGATTAGGAGCATCTACTCTGAATGAAATTTTTAAATCAGCTAATTATGACTTAGACATAATAAGAAAAACCAAAAAAGTGACACCAATATATATTTCTGTTCTCCCAGCAGAAATTGGTAAAATTGAAAGTACTAAGGAAAAAAAAGAAATTTTTATTAAAATTATTTTACCTTTAATACTACGAGAAAATGAAGAAATAATTTCAGATAGAAAAAAATTATTTAGAATACTTGGTAAAATTAAAAATACGCGAGCAGAAAAAAAATGGCTAGAATTTAAATTAAAACAATATCAAATAAAAAATTCTGATCTTTCAGAATTAAAGATTAGAATGGATATTATTCCTGTATCTTTAGCTATTGCACAAGCAGCAAAAGAAACTGGTTGGGGTACTTCAAGATTTGCTCTTGAAGGCAATGCTTTATTTGGGCAATGGACGTACGCTGCAGATGGTTTAAAGCCTGAGGATGTTATAACTGGAGATCATAAGGTAAAGAAATTTAATATACTTCAAGCATCAGTTAGAGCATATAAAAGAAATTTAAACTGTCATAGGGTATATAAAAATTTTAGAAGTGAAAGGGCCAAACTTAGAGAAAGAGGTGAAAAAATAAATAGTCTAAAATTAGTAAAATATTTAGATAAATATGCTGAAACTGGAAAATTATATACTCAAATCCTGGAAAAAATAATTAAACAAAATTCTCTTATGGATTTTGATCAATCCAAGTTACTTCCAACTAAATCATTTATTAAAAGTAATATTTAATAATCTGATATAACAAATTGCAATCCAAACCATCTCCAACCAACAGTATCATTAAGAGAACAATTGATTCTTCCTCTCTCAGTTGTAAATTTTTCTTCAATTTGAATATTTAAAATATTTTCATTTTCAAAAAAAATTTTTGACTTTCTCCATTTGTTATTTTCATTTGAATAACAAGTTATATTGTTCAAATTTTTTTGTTCCTTAAAAAATATTACTTTAACAATTGGTGGATTATTATTTTCTAATAAATATTTATTTTCAGGAAAGTTTTTTTTAAACTGAAAAGGTAATAAATTTAATATAAACTTAAATCTATCAATATTTCCATATTTTTCATTTATGGGAAATCTTGGAAGTTCAAGGCTATCTTTTGTAAAATCAACAACACCAGAATGCTGACCAAAAGCAAATTGAAAATTATAGTCTCTAATAATTTTTTTTAATGAATTACTATATTCACCAAAAGGATATGAAAAATAAATTGGGTTATAACCTAATTTGTTTTTAAAAATATTAATTGATTTTTCTATATCAGCAATAGTTTCATTGTTGTCAAGATCTGTAAGATAACCATGGGTGTGACTATGATTACCAATTATACCTAATCCACTTTTTTCTATTTCAATAATTTGATTCCAATTCATATATCCATTTTTCCCAACTGCTTCTGTTGAAATAAAAAGTAAAAAGGGAATTTTTTTATCTTTTAAATATGGCCAGGCCTTTTCATAAAAAGATTGAAATCCATCATCTATTGTAATTAAAATAGTTTTTTTATTATTTACTTTTGTATAATTTTTTCCAAAATCTTTTGGATTAAGGAAGTTGATATTTAATTTTTCAATTAGCTCAATTTGTTCTTTAAATATCGATATTTGAATATTTGTAGAAGGATATTTCTGTTCATCAAATCTATGATACATTAATGTAATTATTCCCTTATCAAATTCAAAATATCTGCTAGTTTCACCAAAAGAATTAGATGAGTTTAATATAATAAATAAAATAATAATGAACTTTTTAATCATTGATGGTACATCAAAAAAAATAAATTTTTTTTCTCATTATAACAATTATTCTTATAGTCAATCTTTCGAAAGTAGTAAAAATAATTTTGAACAATTTGCAGTTTTACTGTTTAATTTTATAGAAAAAAATAAAATTTTACTTAAAAAAATGAATAATATTTTTATAAATGAGGGTCCTGGTAATTTTTCAGGTATCAGAACATCAATTGCAGTTTCAAAGGGAATATCAATTACTAGAAAAATAAGCTTGTTTGGTTTCAATACATTTGATTTGTGTAGTTATAATATTAGCATACATACATTTGTACTAATTCAAAAAAATGAAAAAGAATTTTTTATTAAAGAATGTAATCAAAATAATAAAGAAGAAAAAAACCCAAAAATTATTTCTTTTCAAGAACTTGGTTTTTACAAAAATAACAAAAAAATATTTATTAATTTAGATAAAATAAATAAAAAAAGAATAGAAGAAGCATGTGAGAAAAATAATGTTGATTTTAAAGACGTTAATTATATGAATATTCTGCTTTTATATAAAAAAAATTTAATAACAAAAAAATTGATTAAACCACTTTATATAAGCTAATATAAAGATATGAACGAGACAATTGAAGAAAAATGTTTGGCTAAGGGAGTTAAATTAACTGAACAAAGAAAAATAATTGCTAAAGTCATGTCTGGTTCTAAAGATCATCCCGATGTAGATGAATTATATAAAAGAGTTTCAAATATAGATCCAAAAATTAGTATTGCCACAGTTTATCGTACAATAAAATTATTTGCAGAAGAAGGAATTGTTACCAAACATGGTTTTAAAGGAGGAGAAAAGGCACGCTATGAAGAACTTTCTGAAAGTCACCATGATCATCTTATAGATATTAAAACTGGAGAAATAATTGAATTTGTAGATGATGAAATAGAAAAATTACAAAAAAAAATAGCAGAAAAGTTTGGTTATGATTTAGTTGATCATAAACTTGAACTTTATTGTAGAAAAAAAAATTCTTAATCGCTCTGTGACAAAAAAAATCTTTATAAAAACTTTCGGTTGTCAGATGAATGAATATGATTCAAGTCGTATTTTTGATTTAGTTAAGACTATAGGATTTGATAAAACTGACATAAAAAAAAATGCAGATTGTTATATTTTGAATACTTGCCATATAAGAGATAAAGCCAAAGAAAAAGTTTATCATGAGATTGGAAGAATAAAAAAAGAATTCAAAAATACAATAAAACCGTTAATAATAGTAGCGGGATGTGTTGCCCAAGCAGAATCTGAAGAGATGCTTAAAAGAGAGCCATATATAGATATGGTTATAGGTCCTCAATCTTATCATAAAATTAATGATCAGATATTAAATTATTTTAGAGATAATAAAAAAATTAATGATACTGAATTCGATGTAATTTCTAAATTTGATAAATTAGCAAAAATCAAAAATAACTCTAACAAAATTTCAAGTTATTTAACAATTCAAGAGGGTTGTGATAAATTTTGTCATTTTTGCGTGGTGCCGTATACTAGAGGACCTGAATTTTCTAGACCATTTTATCAAATTTTAAATGAAGCGAAAGAATTGATAAGCAATGGAGTTAAGGAAATAACTTTACTTGGACAAAATGTTAATGCATATAAATTTTTTTCTGATGATAAAAAAAACGAATATGATCTCGCAGATTTAATCATGGAATTAGAAAAAATTAAGAATTTAAAAAGAATAAGATTCACTACATCACACCCAAAAGATATGAATGAAAAATTAATTAATTGTTATAACAATAGTACAAAATTGATGCCCTTTTTACATTTACCTGTCCAAAGTGGTTCAGATAAAATTTTGAAAAGCATGAATAGAAAACACAATATTCAATTTTATGAAAATATTTTAAAAAAATTAAAAAATATTAATCCCGAGATTGAAATTTCTAGTGATTTTATAATAGGATATCCAGGAGAGACAGATGAAGACTTTAATAAAACTCTTAAATTAGTTAAAAAATTTAGTTTTATAAATTCTTATTCTTTTATATTTAGCCCAAGGCCTGGAACTCCAGCTTCAAATTTGAAACAGATTGATTATAAAATTGCACATCAAAGACTAAAAATTATTCAAAATGAATTATTTGAGATTCAGATTGAAAGAAATAAAGCTCTGGAAGGCTATGAACTTGAGGTTTTAGTTGAAAATAAGATAAAAGATCAAAAAAAGTTTTTTGGTAGAATACCGAAGATGACACCAGTAATAATTAATTCATCGAGTTGTAATCCTGGCGAAATAATTAAAGTCAAAATAGTTTCATCTAATCAAAATAGTTTATTCGGAGAACATATCATTGCAAAAACGAAAGCTGCATAAATAGTGAAGAAATCTAGCTTAAATACTATAACCAAAGACTTAAAATTTGTTTATTCTAAAAATAAATCAATAAGTATTGTATTTCAAGATAACCTTACTTTATCAGGAGTTGTTGGGGAATTAAATTCTAATTTAAAAGAATTAGAAAAACTTAGTGGGTCTGATATATATTTTAGAGGCAATTCTATAATAATTAAAGGCAATCAGCAGAAAAATGAAGCAGTGAAAAGAGCTATAGTATTTTTAACAGAACAATTTAAAAGTAATGGTTCATTAGAAAAAAAAGATATAGTCTCTTCTTTAGATACTTTTATGTTAGAAGAACAAAATAAGGATAATCACCAAAGTCTTGATTATATAATAAAAACTCCAAAGCGATCTGTTATTCCAAGATCAAAAAAACAAAAAGATTATGTGAGAGCATTAAAAGAAAGTGAAATAACAATTTCTACTGGACCTGCTGGAACAGGAAAAACATTTTTAGCAGTTGCAGTAGCTCTTACTATGCTTCTGGAAAAAAAAATAGAGAGAATAATCTTATCTAGACCTGCAGTAGAAGCAGGAGAAAGATTAGGGTTTTTACCAGGAGACATGAAGGACAAAGTAGATCCATATTTAAGACCTTTATATGACTCTCTTTATGACTTACTAGACTTTGAAAAAATTCAAAAAAGAATAGAAATTGGAGATATAGAAATTGCACCATTAGCATTTATGAGAGGAAGAACGTTAAAAAATTCATTTGCAATTTTAGATGAAGCACAGAATGCTACTGATATACAAATCAAAATGTTTTTAACAAGAATAGGAGAAAATTCAAAAATAGTTGTTAATGGAGATCCTTCTCAAATTGATTTACCAAATAAAAGTTACTCAGGGTTAAATAGTTCAAAAAAATTACTAGGGCATTTAAATGAAATTTCAGTTGTTGATTTTGATCATAAAGATGTAGTAAGAAACCCTTTAGTATCTAAGATTGTTCAGGCATACGAAGATAAAAAGAATGATTAATGTCGAAATTGTATCAGAATACAATCTCTGGAAAAAAAATATAAAAAATCCCAAAACTTATTTTAAAAAAAAATTAAAAAAACTTACTAAATTCAAATCTTTAAATTTTAGTTCAAAAACTTTTACAATTTTATTAACAAACAATATTAAGATGAAGTATTTAAATAATAAATTTAGAAAAAAAAATAAAGCTACAGATGTATTGTCTTTTCCTTTTTATAGCGTAACTGAATTAAAAAAAGGTAAAAGAAAGAAAAAATATTTAGGGGATGTAGCAATTAGTTATCAATTTGTAATAAATAGATCTAAATTAACTAATTTTGAACTTGAGTTTGATAAATTATGGTTACATGGATATTTACATTTATTGGGATATGACCATCAAAATGATAGTGATTATTATAAAATGAGAAAAATTGAGAATAAAATTTTAAAATTTATTCATAAAAGAAATTGAAACAAATAACAAAAAATAATTTAATTATATTTGGACTCTTACCTTTCATTCTTGGTTTGATTACTTCATTTAGTCTTCCTCCTTACAATTTGATACTAATAAACTTTATTACATTTCCAACATTATTATTTATTGTTTTTGAACTTAAAAAATCTAATAAAAATGCAAAAGTTTTTTTTAAAGTTGGGTGGTTATTTGGTTTCGGATATTTTTTATCTAATCTTTATTGGATTACATATTCTTTAACACATGATGATATTTTTAAAATTTTTATTCCAATATCATTAATTTTAATTCCAGCTTTTCTGGCAATTTTTTATGGGTTATCTACTCTACTCTTGTTTAAATTTAATTATAATAAAAAAATAACTTTAATTTTAGTTTTTTCTTTAATTTTCTCAATTTTAGAATTTTTGCGGGGAAATATCTTAACAGGTTTTCCGTGGAACTTAATTGCATTTAGTTGGTCATCTTCATTAAGTAGTTTGCAAATTTTATCATTAATTGGGACATATTCATTTAATTTAGTTTCTATTACAATTTTTTCTTTACCTTTTGTGTTTTTCTTTAAAAATTATAAAAAAACTAAAATTTTTATAACTTTTTTTTTATTAATAACAATTTCACTAAATTATTTTTATGGTTTTCAAATTTTAAAAAAAAAAGATAAAATAAATTTAATATCTAGCGATTATGTAGTGAAAATTATATCTCCTACAATTTCAATTGATCGATTTGTAAAAAATATAAAGGAAGATAAGATTTTAAATGATTTAATTGAATTAAGTGATCCTGAAAAAGATAAAAAAACTATATTTATCTGGCCCGAAGGTGTGCTCCCAAATATTTATTTAAATGAGTTAAAAAAATATAAAAATGAATTTTCAACAAATTTTTCTAGTAATCATTTAATAATTCTTGGCATTAATGATTATAAAGATAAAATTTATAATTCATTAGTTGTTTTAAATCATGAGTTAAAAGTTATTGATTCCTATAATAAAAACAAACTTGTTCCATTTGGAGAATTTCTACCATTTGAAAAATTTTTAACAAAAATAGGCCTAAAAAAAATAACATATGGTTATGAGTCATTTTCTAAAGGCAAGGAAAGAAAAATAATAGAATTAAAAAATGTATCATTTGATTTTAAGCTATTACCTTTAATTTGTTATGAAATAATTTATTCAGGGCAATTAAAAGGAAATAGCAATAATTATGATTTTATTATAAATCTTTCAGAGGATGGATGGTTTGGGCAATCAATTGGACCTGAACAACATTTTGTTCATGCAATTTTTCGTTCTATAGAAGAAGGAAAAAATATTATTCGTTCAGCCAATAATGGTTTTTCTGCACTAATAGATCCTTATGGAGATGTAATTAATAAAATTGAGTCAACCCAAAAGGGAGTTATAGAAATAAAAAATTTTCAAAATACAAAAAAAACACTTTTTTCAATAATTGGAAATAAGATGTTCTTTTATTTTATCCTGTTTTATATTAGTTTGATTTTTTTAATAAATAAATCGGAGAAAGAATGAAGAAAGATTATTTATTTACAAGTGAATCGGTTTCTGAAGGTCACCCAGATAAAGTTTGCGATAGAATTTCAGATATGGTTGTTGATACTTATTTAGGAATGGACCCCCAATCAAGAGTTGGCTGCGAAACTTTGACAACCACAAATAAAGTAGTTTTAGCTGGAGAAGTAAGAGGACCAGAATTTAAGAAGAATGATTTAATTCAAAAAGTTAGAGAATGTATTAAAGATATTGGTTATGACCAAGATGGTTTTACATGGAAAGAAACTACAAAGATAGAAAGTCATCTTCACTCACAATCTGCTGATATTGCTAAGGGAGTTGATGCTGTAGGAAACAAAGATGAAGGTGCAGGCGATCAAGGAATAATGTTTGGCTATGCTTGCAACGAAACTGATGTTTTAATGCCAGCACCAATTTACTATTCTCATAAAATTCTAAGACTTATGGCAGAAGATAGAAAATCTGGAAAACTTAAAAATATTGAACCAGATTCTAAAAGCCAAATTACTATTGAATATAAGAATGGAAAACCATCATCAGTTAAATCTGTTGTTATATCGACACAACATTCGGCAGATGTAAACCAATCTCAAGTAAGAGAATTAGTAAAACCCTATATTGAAAAATCTATTCCAAAAAATCTTTTAAATGGTTTAGACGATAAAGAAATTTATGTTAATCCAACTGGTAATTTTGTTATTGGTGGACCAGATGGAGATAGCGGTTTAACAGGAAGAAAAATAATTGTTGATACTTATGGAGGTGCAGCCCCTCATGGTGGAGGAGCTTTTTCTGGAAAAGACCCAACAAAAGTTGATAGATCAGCGGCCTATGTTGCAAGATATTTAGCAAAAAATATTGTTTCATCAAAAATAGCGGATAAATGTTTAATACAATTGGCCTATGCTATTGGTGTATCCAAACCACTTTCAATTTTTGTTGATCTTTTTGATAATGATGAAGAAAAAAATAAACATGTGGTAGAATTAATTAATAATAATTTTGATTTAAGTCCAAGAGGAATAAGAGAGATGTTAGGCCTTAATAAACCAATTTATAGCAAAACAGCTGCTTATGGGCATTTTGGGCGAAATCCTGAGTCGGACGGTTCTTTTTCTTGGGAAAAAACTGATAAAAGGGATATTTTTAGTAAGTAACAGTTGAAAAATTAAAAAAACTAAATATATTCACATCACATTGTTGAAATTTCAAAAATGGGCCTAGGCCCATTTTTTTTTGGGAGCAATAAATATGTTAAATAGAAGAGCCGATAAGCTTGAATTAATTAGAATTGCAGAAGCAGTAGCTACTGAAAAATCTATAGATAAAGATTTAATTATTTCATCTATGGAAACAGGAATTGAAAAAGCAGCAAAATCTAGATTTGGTACTGAAAATGAAATCAAAGTACAAATTGATAGATCAAATGGTGATATAAATATTTATAGAGTTTTAAAAATTGTTGAAAAAACGGAAAATTTAAATACTGAAATAAGCTTAGAGAATGCGCAAAAATTAGCTAATGAAAATAAAGGAAAAAAGATTGGGGATGAGATACTAGAAAGTTTGCCGTCACTTGATTTCGGAAGAATTGCCGCTCAAACTGTCAAACAGGTTATTACACATAATGTCCGAGAAGCTGAAAGAGAAAGACAATATAATGATTTTATAGACAAGAAAGACTCTATTTTAAGTGGCATTGTTAAGAGATTAGAATTTGGAAATGTAGTAGTTGATTTAAATAAAGCAGAAGCAATTATTAAAAAAGAAGAAGTGATCCCAAGAGAAAATATTAAAGCTGGAGACAGAATAAAAGCATATTGTTATGATGTTAGAAGGGAATTAAGAGGTCCACAAATATTTTTATCTAGAGCACATCCAAAATTTATGGAAAAACTTTTTTTTCAAGAAGTTCCAGAGATTTATGATGGATTAATTGAAATAAAAGCATCAGCTAGAGATCCAGGCAGTAGGGCAAAAATTTGTGTGTACGGCAAAGATACAACTCTAGATCCAGTAGGAGCATGTGTAGGAATGAGAGGTAGTAGAGTGCAGGCTGTAGTAAATGAATTACAAGGAGAAAAAATTGATATTGTAAATTGGTCAGAAGATCCGGCAGTATTGGTTGTTAATGCACTTTCTGCCGCAGTAGTTCAAAGAGTAGTTGTAGATAGTAATTATAAAAAATTAGATGTAATTTTAAATGAAGAAAATTTAAGTAAAGCTATTGGCCGAAGGGGCCAAAATGTGAGATTGGCATCAAAACTAATTGATTATGAAATAAATATAATGACAGAGCAAGAAGACTCTGATCGAAGACAATTAGAATTTAAAGAAAAGACAGATAATCTTGTAAAAAATTTAGAATTAGATGAGACGTTAGGCCAATTATTAGTTGCTGAGGGTTTTTCAACTATAGAAGAAATTGACAATTCATCTGTTGAAAATATTTGTAAAATAGAAGGAATAGATGAAAAAACAGCCAAGGAATTAATTGAAAGATCTGGTGAATTTTTGAAAAAAGATGCTGAAGAAATTTCAAACAAAATTTCAGATCTTGGAGTTAAAGAAGATTTAGTAAATTTAAAAGGTTTAACTCCTGGTATGCTTGTTACGCTAGGTGAACAAAAAATTTTAACATTAAAAGATTTTGCAGAGTTGGCCTCAGATGAATTAACAGGAGCCTATGATATTTTTAAAGGGGAGCGAATAAAAATTAAAGGTTATCTAGAAGATTTTGCATTAAGTAAAAAAGAGGCTGATGAATTAATTATGGGAGCAAGGGATATAGTTTATAAAAATTAAATAATGAAAAAAGAAATAAAAAGAAAAAAACTTACTTTATCAATATCAGGAGGAACTAATAGGCCTAAAAAAAATATTGAAATTGCAAAGACACAAACTAGAAATTCTACAGTAATACAAAAAAAAAGTACTAGATTTAACAAACAATTCAACAAACCTTTAGGCAGTAGAGATATAAATAATAAAACTACACTGAATAAAAATTTAATTGATAAGCCAAATTTTATTTCTAAAAGTGTAGAAAAAAGAAAATTAGCAGAGCAAAGAGCAACTCGCAGGCTTAAAGGTGAAGCTCCTAAAGAAATTAAGGATAAATTATCAGACAAAAAAAGAGAATATAAATTAACATTGTCCAGGGCATTAAATGAAGATGAATCTGAATTTAAGAGCAGAAGTATAGCTTCTATTAAAAGAGCAAAACAAAAAGCCAATAGATCATCAGTTGGTGGTCAAAGCGATGAAAATATAAAATCAGTTAAAAGGGAAGTTAAAATTCCAGAGGTAATCACTATTAGAGAATTAGCAAATAGAATGGCCGAACAATCCAGCAATATAATTAAACACTTATTTGGAATGGGTGTTACAGCTACAATTAATCATACAATAGATTTGGATACAGCAGAATATCTTGTTAAGGAATTTGGTCATATTCCGATTAAAGAAAAAGATATAGATGTGGCAATTACCAAAACTTCTTCATCTGAAAATAAAAATTTAAAAAAAAGACCTCCGATAGTAACTGTTATGGGACATGTTGATCATGGTAAAACATCTTTGTTGGATGCATTAAGAAGTGCAAATGTTGTATCAGGTGAATTTGGTGGCATCACTCAACATATTGGAGCGTATCAAGTAAATATTAATAATGAAAAAATAACTTTCATAGATACTCCGGGTCATGCTGCATTTACTGAAATGAGAGCAAGGGGGTCTAAACTTACAGATATAGTTGTATTAGTTGTTGCAGCAGATGATGGTGTTAAGCCTCAAACAATCGAATCAATTAAACATGCTAAGGCAGCTAAGGTGCCTATAGTTGTGGCCATCAATAAATGTGATTTGCCAGAAGCAGATCCTCAAAAAATAAAAAATCAATTATTAGAATATGAATTAATTGCAGAAGAATTGAGCGGAGACACTTTGTTTGTTGAAATATCTGCGCTAACAAAAAAAAATTTAGATAAATTAAAAGAAAATATTTTGCTTCAAGCAGAACTTTTAGATTTAAAAGCTGAAGAAGATATAAAAGCTAACGGAATTATCTTAGAGTCAAAAATTGACATTGGAAGAGGTCCAATAGCTACAGTTATAATAACATCGGGATCTTTAAAAAAAGGTGATTATTTTATTAGTGGTAAAAACTGGGGAAAGGCTAGAGCTTTAATAAACTACAAAGGGGAAAGTATTGATAGAGCAACTCCAGCAACCCCAATTGAGTTATTAGGTATGAACAAGGTTGCAAAAGCAGGTGATGATTTTATTGTTGTTGAAAATGAAAAAAAAGCAAAAGAAATTAATGATTATAGAAATGATAATAATAAATCTACACAAAATCCTTTAACGTTTGCTACTCAAGAGTCGGCTTTTAGGAATCAAAATATAAAAGAATTAAATATTATAATAAAATCAGATGTTCATGGATCAAGTGAGGCTATAAAAAATGCAATTTTAAATATAAAGCATGATGAAGTAAAAGCTAAAATTATTCATTCAGATGTAGGGATGATTACCGAAACAGATGTTTCTTTAGCAAGGGCTTCAAATGCAATTTTAATAGCATTTAATATTAAGCCAAGTAAAGAAGCTAAAAAATTAGCTGAAACCCATAAAATTAAAATAGAAAGTTTTAATATTATTTATCAAGTAATTGACTTTATAAAAAATAGTATGTCAGGTCTTTTAAACCCTGATGTAGATGATCAAATTATTGGTTCAGCAGAAGTATTAGAAATATTTAAAGTATCAAAAGTTGGAAAAGTTGCAGGATCGAAAGTAATTAATGGTGAAATAAATCAGGATGGTAAAGCAAGGCTGATAAGAGATGGAAGTGTTGTTTATAACGGAAAAATATTGACTATATTTAGAGAAAAGGATCAAACTAAAAAGGTTAGTGAAGGTCTAGAATGTGGTATTACTTTAAAAGATTTTAGTGATTTTAAGAAAAAAGATATTATAGAAGTTTATAATTCAATAATAACTGAGAGGAGAGTTTAATGAAAAGTTATAATTTAAATCAAGTTTCCCAAAGACAATTGAGAGTTGGAGAAATGGTAAAACAAGCTTTAAGTTTAATATTTATTAAAGGTGAAGCAAAAATTCCCAATCTTGAAACTAATTTAATAACAGTTACAGAAGTAAGAATGAGTCCTGACCTAAAATCTGCAAGAGCTTTTGTCATACCTTTAGGTGGTAAAGATAGTAAAAAAACAGTGGATTTACTAAAAGAATTTTCACACATAGTTAGAAAAATTCTTTCAAAAAAAATAGAAATGAAATATTTACCCAAAGTTTCATTTGTAGAAGATAAATCTTTTGAATATGCAGAAAAAATTGAAAAACTAATCAAACAAACAAATGGATAAAAATGGAAAAAAGTAAAAAAAAAACAATAGAAAATTTAGCAATTCACAAAAAAGATACAGGATCATCGGAGGCTCAAATAAGTTTTTTAACATCAAAAATTAGCTATCTTTCGGAGCACTTTAAAAAATTTAAAAAAGACAAACATTCTTCGATTGGATTAGTAAAAGCAGTAAATAGAAGAAAAAGATTATTGAGTTATTTAAAAAAAAATAATCTGGAATCTTATAAAAATGTAATAAATAAATTAAATTTAAGGAAATAAATGTTTAAAATAAGTAAACAAGAAATAGAAGTAGGTGGAAAAAAAATTATTTTGGAAACAGGTAAAATTGCTAGACAAGCTGATGGAGCAGTAATAGCAACTTGTGGAGAAACTGTGGTAATAGCTACTGCAGTTGGAGCAAAAGAAGTTAATCCTGAAGTAGATTATTTTCCACTACAAGTTAATTACCAAGAAAAGTATTATGCAGCAGGAAGAATTCCTGGGGGATATTTTAAAAGAGAAGCAAGGCCCACAGAAGCTGAAACATTAATTTCAAGATTGATAGACAGGCCAATTAGACCTTTATTTCCAGAAGAATTTAGAAACGAAGTACAAGTTTTACCAACAGTACTTTCTTATGATGGAGTAAATGAACCGGACATATTGTCAATTATTGCATGTTCTGCAGCTTTAGCAATATCAGGAATGCCTTTTCAAGGACCTGTCGCAGCTTCTAGAGTAGGATTTATAAATGATAAATATGTTTTAAATCCATCTAAAGAGGAAATAGAAAAATCCAAATTAGATCTAGTTGTAGCTGGAACTAAAGATGCTGTTTTAATGGTAGAATCTGAAGCATCAGTTTTATCAGAAAAAATAATGTTAGATGCAGTTAAATTTGGACATGAAAAATTTGTTCCAGTGATTGAAGCAATTGAAAAGTTAGTAAAAGATTGTGGCAAAGAACAGTGGGTTGTTGAAAAGAAAGATTTATCTGGATTAGAAAAGAAAATTTCAGATAGCTTCAAGAAAGATTTAACAGAAGCATTTTCTATTAAAGATAAGCAAAAAAGGTCTAATCTAATTGAAAAAATTACAACTAAATGTAAAGAAATGTTTGAAGGTGATGAGACTTATTCTGATCTAGATGTTTCAATGACATTAAAAAAAATTGAAAAGAAAATTGTTCGAACTGATATTTTAAAAAATAAATCAAGAATAGATGGTCGTTCTTTAACAGATGTTAGACAAATTGATTGTCAAGTTGGTGTATTGCCAAGAACACATGGATCTGCTTTATTTACTAGAGGCGAAACACAAGCTTTGGTTACTCTTACATTAGGAACTTCAGAAGACGAGCAAAGAGTAGAAAGCCTTAATGGATTAAAGCGCAATAGATTTATGCTTCATTATAATTTTCCTCCTTTTTCAGTCGGTGAAACAGGTAGAATTGGAACTGGTAGAAGAGAAATTGGTCATGGTAAATTAGCATGGAGAGCTTTAAATTCTTCATTGCCGGAACAAGAAAAATTTCCTTACACTTATAGAATTGTTTCTGAAATTACTGAATCAAATGGATCATCTTCAATGGCAACAGTTTGTGGATCTTCTTTAGCATTAATGGATGCAGGAGTTCCAATGAAAGATTCTGTAGCAGGAATTGCGATGGGCTTAATTAAAGAAGGAAAAGACTTTTCAGTCCTTTCAGACATTTTAGGTGATGAAGATCACTTAGGAGATATGGACTTTAAAGTTGCTGGAACTAAAGATGGTATCACTTCTTTACAAATGGATATTAAAATTACCGGAATAACTTTTGAAATAATGGATCAAGCATTATCCCAAGCTAAAGATGGAAGAATTCATATTTTAGGTGAGATGGCAAAAGCTTTAACAGGTTCAAGAGATGCAGTTTCTAAATATACTCCAAAAATTGAAACAGTTATGGTTGATAAAAAAGATATTGCAGCTGTAATTGGAAAAGGTGGAGCAACAATTAGAGAAATTGTTGAACTATCAGGAGCTAAAGTAGATGTAAAAGATACAGGAGAAGTAACTGTAGCTGCGCCAGATGAAGAATCTAGAAAAAAAGCAATGGATATGATTAAAGATATTATTGCTAAGCCTGAAATGAATAAAATTTACAAAGGTAAAGTAATTAAAATTATGGATTTTGGAGCTTTCGTTAATTTTTTAGGTAAGCAGGATGGGTTAGTTCATATATCTGAACTTGCTGCCAAAAGGGTAGCAAAAGTCACAGATGTTGTTAAAGAAGGCGATGAAGTTTCAGTTAAAGTCATTGGATTTGATAGAGGTAAAGTTAAGTTATCTATTAAGCAAGCAGTAGCTTAAGTAATATTCTTAGGATTAGGCATACCTACTTTATTATAACCTGCATCTACATAGTGTATCTCTCCAGTCACAGCACCTGCTAGATCACTTAGTAAATATAGGGCTGAATTTCCAATATCTTGTGTATCGACGTTTCTTTTAAGTAATGAATGATCTTCATTCCATTTATATAAAAATTTTGCATCTCCTATAGCAGATGCGGCTAATGTTTTGATTGGTCCAGCACTTATAGCATTTACTCTTATATTCCTTGACCCTAAATCTCGCGCAAGATATTTAACACTTGTTTCAAGAGCAGCTTTACAAACACCCATTACATTATAATTTGGAATAACTTTGGAAGACTCATAAGTTAAAGTTAACATACTTCCATTTTTATTCATTATTTTTGAAGTTTCTTTAGCCACTTCTGTAAATGAAAAACATGAAATTAACATACTTCTTAAAAAATTTTCTCTTGACGTATTCAAATATTCACCTGTGAGTTCAGATTTATCAGAAAAAGCAACAGCATGAACAATAAAATCAATACTTCCCCATTTATTTTTTATATCACCAAAAGTTTTTATAATATCTTCTTTTTTTTCAACATCACAACTTAAAGTAAAATTTGAATTTAGTGAGTCAGCTAGGGGAATAACTCTTTTTTTTAAGGCATCTCCTAAATAAGTGAATGCTAACTCAGCGCCATTTTCAGAAAGTTTTTTAGCTATACCCCATGCAATGGATCTTTCATTTGCAACACCCATTATTAAACCTTTCTTACCTTTCATTAAACTCATAATTAAATTTTCTCAAAGATTAAAGTTGCATTTGTTCCACCAAAACCAAAACTGTTAGACATAACTGAATTCAACGAAATATTTTTTTCAACTTTAGTGACAATTGGAAAATTTTTTGCTCCATCATCTATTTCTTTAATATTAGCCGAAGCTGCAATAAAATTATTTTCCATCATTATTAGTGAATAAATAGCCTCATGTACAGATGCAGCACCTAAAGGATGTCCTGTAAGAGATTTTGTTGAACTAATTTTAGGAATTTCATTTTGGAATGTTTCTTTTATTGCATTTAATTCTGTAATATCTCCTACTGGTGTTGATGTGCCATGAGTGTTAATATAGTCAGGCTTATTTCTTGTTGTTTTTAATGCCATTTTCATGCATCTTACTGCACCTTCGCCTGAAGGTGCAACCATATCAAAACCGTCAGAGGTTGCCCCATAGCCTGTTAATTCAGCATAAATTTTTGCACCTCTAGCTTTAGCATGTTCAAGCTCTTCTAATATTAAAACTCCTGCGCCTCCAGCAATAATAAAGCCATCTCTAGTTTTATCATAAGGCCTTGATGCGGTTTCGGGAGTATCATTATATTTTGAAGTTAAAGCGGTCATGGCGTCAAACATTGCAGAAAGAGCCCAATCTAATTCTTCGCCTCCACCAGTAAAAACCACATTTTGTTTACCTAACTGAATAAGCTCCATTCCATGTCCTATGCAATGCCCACTTGTTGAACAGGCAGAACTAATTGAATAATTGACACCTTTAATTTTAAAGGGAACTGCTAAATTTGCCGAACAAGTGCTAGCCATTGTTCTTGGAACAATAAAAGGTCCCATTTTTTTTGGCGATGATTTTCTGGTTTGGTCAACAGCATAAACAACATTTTTTATTGATGGTCCTCCTGAACCCATTACAATTCCAGCCATTTCACTACTTACTTCATTATCTTTTAGCCCAGAATCTTTTATCGCTTCTTTCATTGCAATATAGTTATATGCAGACCCGGCACCCATAAATCGTTTATCTTTTCTATCAATGTAGTCGTCCAAATTTAAATTTTTTACTGTTCCACATACATGACTTTTAAAATTATAATTTTTATATTCTTCTGAGAATACAATCCCAGATTTTGTATGAATTAAAGAGTCTAAAACTTCTTTTTTATTGTTTCCTAGACACGAAACAATACCTATACCTGAAATAACCACTCTTCTCATTATTCAAATAATCCTACTTTTAAATTTTCTGCTTCGTAAATTTTCTTTCCATCAGCAAGT
>CAJVZX010000005.1 GCA_913020625.1 uncultured Pelagibacterales bacterium | reverse complement strand
TTCATAATACTAGCATCTTTGAATGACTTTCCGCTATATCTTTTAGACATATTTATCTCTTGCCATCTAGCCTTGTTTCATCTTTAGTTTTTGGCTTATAAGTAGGAGAAGTTTCATAATTTTCTGGGCAATTAATACTTACAAAATCCGCTTTGGTTCTTTTAAATATTTCTCTTTGTATATCAAACCAGAATGAAGGAGGATCGTAAGTTCCGCCCGCAACACCTATTAGACCTTTCATATGTGAAAGTGTCCAAAAAAGGCTTGTTCCGCAATTGGTACAAAAATTAGTTTCAAAAGTATTTCCATTTTCTGTGGTAAATATATATTTTTTTAAATCACCTGACTCTATTTTTAAATTATCTTTATTAAAATAAATAGAAATTCCAAAAGCACTTCCTGTTCTTAATTGGCAATACCTACAATGACACAGGCCTGTCTTTACTGGTTGACCAATACTATGGTATCTAACTTTGCCACAAGCACAACCACCAGAGTGTTTTTCTTTATTATCCATTATTGTAAATAATTTAAAAGAGCTAATATTATAGCTGAAAAAGCCGTTGGATAAACTAAATTTTTCTTTGTGCTATAAAAAATTATTAGAGAAACTATAATTACTATAAATCTAATAAAATAATCAGCTTCTGCTAAAGCTCCTGCTGGAAAAATAATTATTCTTGCAATTAACGCTGCTAAAGTTGAGTAAGCTAAACAATTAAACCATCTAAAAATTTTTGATGTTTCTTTTATTTTTTCTGCACTCACAACACCTAGAAATCTAGACAGATATGTAGCAAGTGAAGTAACCAAGATAGCTATAACTATATTACTTGTCATTTGCTTCTCCTATAAAAAAAGCAATTGTACCTGCGGTAAACCCACCAAATAAAACTGACCACTCGGGAGATATAAAAAAAAATAATGGTCCTAAGACTGCACCTAAAATTACCGATAAACTTATTTGAATAGTCTTCATTGCACCTACCATCATGCACATAAAATAAACTGGATTTACAATTGCAAGACCAATCATCATATCCTTGTTTAAATAGTCAGCTGCTAAAAAACCAATAACGGTTGAGACAATTGCTACAGTCCAGGTAGCACTTCCAATTCCAATCCAAAAGTCTATTCTATGTTTTCTTTCAATTGATTTATAATTACTTTTCATGATCAGCCAAGACGAAACAGCAATAAAATGACATGATAAATAATATTTCCATCTTGGTTGTTTTTTATGAATTAACAAAGGCATTAAAGAAACAGTCATTGGATATAATCTTGCATTGACTAACCAAACAGCTAAAAAAATATTTATTAGAGATGCGCCAACTAGTAACGACTCCGCCATAACCAGTGAGCCTGGTAAAGCATAAGTTAAAAAAGTAGAAAAAATACTTTCCTGGATATTAAAACCAAGATTTTTTAACAATGCTCCAATAGCTATAAAACTACATCCAAGAGCAAAAGCTGGGCTATCTATACCTTTAATAGATCTATAGCCCTTCAAGAAATATTTTGAATTAATCATTAACCACCAAGAAATAATCTACCGACATCTGGATTTTTTAGTAATTCATTTCCGTTACCTGCGATGGCAGTCTGTCCAGAAACCAAAACATATCCAATATCAGCAAACTCCAGTCCTTTCTTGGCATTTTGTTCTACAAGAATAATTGTTTTTTTTTCATTTTTTTGAAGATCTCCTAATATTTCAAATACCATATCAATATATTTTGGTTCTAGACCAATTGATGGCTCGTCTACTAATAATACAGAAGGTTTCATCACTAATGCTCTTGAAATTTCGAGTAGTCTTCGCTCCCCTCCTGATAAAACTTTTGCAGGTTGGCTTCTTCTGTTTCTTAATCTTTCATATTTTTCAAGAATTTTTTCAGCTTCTTGATGAGAATCTTCTGTTTTATCCTTTATATAGCCTCCCATAAGTAAATTTTCTTCAACAGTCATATCTGGAAAAACTGAACTATCTTGAAGAATATAAGCAATTCCAACTGATTTAAGTTTTTCAGCAGGTGTCAATTTTGTAATTTCTTTTCCATCAATTTCTATTTTTCCAGAGAAAATATTTGTAAATCCATAAATAGAATGAAGGATTGTTGATTTGCCAGCACCATTGGGGCCAATCAAACAAAGTGATTGGGCTTTACTTACAAATAAATCAAAATTATGGAGTATTTCCATTTTTCCATATCCTGCTGAAAGGCTTTTGATTGATAAATGAATATTGCTGGATGATAATTTTTTTAAATCTTCTGATCTTGGTGCCTTGCCTAAAACTGAATATTGATCAGACATTATTGTGCTCCAAGATAAGCATTGATTACCCGCTTATCATTTTTAATTTGATCAGGCGTTCCTTCTGCCAACAATTGACCATGAGCCAAACAAAAAATTTTCTGAGCTAATTGCATAATTACTTTCATGTTGTGTTCAATAACTAACAGTGTAATTCCAAATTCTTTGTTCACTTTAATTAAACGATTAATAATTCCATTAATTAGTGTTGGGTTAATTCCTGCCGTTGGTTCATCCAATAAAAGCATTTTAGGTTCGTTCATTAGTGCCATAGCTAATTCAAGAAGCTTTTGCTGACCAAAAGATAAATCTCCTGCTCTTAGTTTTCTCTTTTGATATAAACCAACAAATTTTAATAAATTTTCTGATTTATCTGTTAATTCAGGAGGTATTTTAGAAAAAACACTTAACAAACCTTTTTCTTGAGATTTATTACTAATCAACATGTTTTCAATACAGTTTAGTTTTCCATAAATTCTGGTTTGTTGAAAAGTTCTAAGCAATCCTAGTTTTGCTACAATGGGCACTGGTAACTCAGAAACTTCTTTACCATCAAACTTTATTGATCCTTTATCAATTGGGTGTGTGCCAACTATTGAATTAAATAAAGTAGTTTTTCCAGATCCGTTTGGACCTATCAATCCAACGATAGAACCTTGCTCTACCGATAAAGAAATATCCTCATTAGCTTTTACGCCACCAAAATATTTATAAACCTGCTTTACTTCTAATATACTCATTTTAATTCTACCTGTGCTTTTCTGTCAGCTTCATCAATAACTTCTCCAAATTTTTCTGGATATTTTTCTCTAAGCCAACCCATTATTCCTTCAGGAAAAAATACAACAATCACAACAATTAAAACTCCAAGAGCTACATACTGCCAGCCTAAGAAGAAAGTCCAAAATCCTTCTTTAAAAAGATGAAAAACTGTTGCACCAATAACGGGACCCCATAAAGTTCCTTTACCACCTAGAATTGCCATTAAAATCATAAACACACCAAAGGTTGGCCCAGCAAAAGCAACTTCTGTTGGCTCAATATATCCAACCATGTTGCCCATCAAGCCTCCAGCCATGCCAACAAAAAATGCAGAAACGACCCAGCCAATAATTTTATATCGCATAGTATAAATTCCCATTGCCTCCGCTTTATCTTCATTATCTCTTATTGCATTTAAAACTAACCCAAATCTTGTTGTATAAGCCCAGCGCAAAAATACAAAAGTAGCAATCATCAATACAAAGCAAATATAGTAAAAAAATTCAGATCTAAGTTCGGTATCACCTATATTTTTTGGCCACGGGGGTGAAGTCATTCCTTGACCTGCTCCAATTAATTCTATGCCGCCTGCAATTTCACCAGCTGCAATACCTAAAGCAAGTGTACAAATTGCAAAATAATGCCCTCTTAATCCTAAAATTCCATATCCTATTAATCCTGCAACAATTGCTGGAATAATCCCTGCTGCAACTAAACCTACAAAAAATCCTTGAAAATATTGCGTTGGAGTATGAACAAAAGTTTTTTCTCCACCACTTACCGTCCATTCTGCTAAAGGAAAAAACATTCCTATTTGAATGCCGGCACATAAATACATGCCAATACCAAAGAATAAAATATTACCAAAAGTATTGTAACCCATTTGACCACCCTGAACATCCCAGGTCATGGCTAAAATAATTAAAATCCATAGAAAAGAAATTTGCAGTTTAAAAGCAGGAAATAAAAATGGTGCAACTAAACCAAATATTAACAAAACAGAATATAATAAAATTTTTTTCATTATTTTAAATACTCTCTCTTTCTAGATAATTTAAATCTTCTATAAACAAGGATTAAAACTAATAATAAAAATACAGCTCCAATTCTAAATTCTGTACCAAGTAAATAGTCAGCGAATTCTTCAAATACTCCAAGTCCCATTCCTGATATTGCAACACCCGGCAAATTTCCAAGTCCTGCAACAATTACAATCATAAAAGATCGTACTGTATAAGGTAATCCAACATAAGGATGTAATGTAAAAGTGATTGCAATTAGTGATCCTGCAACGCCGCAAAGTGCAGCATTAATACCAAAAGTTGCTGCATAAACTTTTTCTGTATCTACTCCTAAAATTTTTGCTGCTCGTGAATTTTGTGCTGTTGCTCTAATAGCTCTCCCTAACTTAGATTTTTTCATGTAAATCACTAATACAATAGCAACAATAACACTCACCAATGCTGAAAATATTTTTGAATTTGGCAATGTTACTGAATTATCAAATAACATTGTGGTACCAAAATTAGATTGAGCAACAACAACGTCTGCACCAAATATAAAATTCATTAATTGTTGAGTTAAAATACTTATTCCAAATGTTGCTAAAATTGAGATAAATAAATCTCTATCCACAACTTTATTAATTACTAATTTATATAAACCTACTCCAACAAAGTACATTATGATTGGCGAAACAATTACGCCAAAGGCTGGATGAATTCCAATCACATACATAAAGTATGCAACGTATCCTCCCATGATAACTAATTCTCCTTGAGCAATGTTAATGATATTCATCACGCCCCATTGAAGCGCCATACCATAAGCGATGAGTGCAAAAAGTATTCCAAGCAAAATACCATCCATGGATGCTTGGACCATTAAAATTGGTGCTTTAAAAATTAGCAGATCCATAAAATTTGTAAAAAAAATGCCCCCTATAAATTTAGGGGGCATTAAATATCATTTGTTATCTACTTGACCAACTTGGAATTGGGTGAACTAATTTATGAGAAGCCCATTTTGTTGGAGCAACTAATTTATTAGCACAAGTATCGCCTTCACATCTAACTTGGAACAAAACCATTGGCTTAGCTGTATTTTGACCACCATCACCAAATTTCACATTTCCATAAAATGTTTCCATATCAGTTTTTGCTAAAGCATCTCTAACTTTTTCTTTATCGGTAGAATTTGCTCTCTCAAATGCATCTTTATAAACTAAAAGTGCAGCTGCAGATTCTGCGGCCTGGTAAGGTGGCGCATATCCATATAAAGCATTAAAATCTTTATCGAACTTGATACCATTTCCGAAAAAATCATCGCTGTAAGTTAGCTCTTTATGCCATTGTGCAGCACATAATGCATATTCAGAATTCTTACCATGTTGTTTAGCAAGTTTAGAAGCATCACAATGTGTCATTGCTAACATAGGAACATCTACTTTCATTTCAGAAATTTGTCTGATTGCAGTTAATGCTCCTTTAGAGTGACCTGATACAACTAATACATCTGGCTTAGTAGCTTTAACTTTAGCTAAGGTAGCCGCCATATCATTTAACTCTTTAGGCAATTTATCATCAATAATAATTTTTGAACCTGTTCTTTTGGCTGCATCAACAATACCTAATCTCACGTCTTGAGAAAAAGCATCTTGTTCAAATGCCATTGCTATATCAACTGGTCCGCCATTTTTTTCAACAGCTAAATCTATTGCTACTTCAAGATACTGGTTAGCAGGTGATAGTACCGCAAATAAATATTTGTATCCTTTAGTAAATAAAGATCTTGATGCACCATTTGCTTCAACCATAGGAATTTTATTTTCCTCAGTTACAGGAGCCATAGCTTTTGTTAAACCTGAACTGTAAGGTCCAAGCATATATTGAACGCCGTCTTGTTTAATTAATCTTTCTGCAAGCTGAGCTGCTCTACCAGAATTTGATTCATCATCGTAATAAATAATGTCAAATTTATAAGTTTTACCACCAACTTTGACACCACCCATGCTGTTTATTCTTTCAACAGCCATATTATAACCATTTTGAGTGTGTTTTCCGTTAGTTGAATACTTACCTGTTAAAGATACCGCTGCACCTAAAATTATTTTGTCACCTACAACTTTTGCAAAAGAAATTGAAGTTGAAGTTAATATTAAGGCTATTGCAGAAACAAATGTTAATATAAATTTAATTAATTTATTCATCTATTTCCTCTCTTTAAGTTATTTTTTAATTAAATAATTAAACAACCATTTAATCAAAAAAACAATAAGTCTAATTGATATACATCAACGCTTAATATTTTTGGATTAATGCTATAATTATTGCAATAATTAATAACATGCACGCTGAAATTGAATTAATTACTTTTGGATTTGCTTTTAACCAAACAATTAATTTATTTGCTGCTAATGCATAACCAATTAAAGATAAAAAGTCTAAAACTATATAGGTTGTTATCAAAATAAAAAACTGAACAACATAATTAGAACTAAAATCAATAAATTGTGGAAAGATTATAGGAAAAAACATCCAAGCTTTTGGACTTGTGCCTGCAACCAAAAAACCATCTTTAAAGAAAGAAAAAAAATTTTTTTTAGAAATGTTTTTTGAATTAATATCCTTTGGTTTTGAATTATAAACATCGTAAGCCAAGTAAGTTAAATAAATTATTCCAATCCACTTAAAAGTATTTAAAAAATTTGGATTATCAGAAAAAAAGGAGCCAATTACAAAAATAACAAGTGTTGCTTGAATAAAATTGGCTGTTATATCACCAAGTGCGGTCCAAATACATTTTTGAACCCCATAGTTCATAGAATATGAAATAATTACTACTCTTGGAGTGCCTGGAGTAATAAATAAAAACAAAAGTATTTGAATAAAAAGAAAATAATTTAGTGGAAACATTTTGTGTTTAAAAAGGGATAGTCCTAAAAAACCGGGAGCTAAAGATGGCTAGATAGGACTATCTAAAATACATAATATCATTTCAGTTATAAATTGCATTAATCATTTTTATCAAAATTAAGGGAATTTCATGAAAAAATGTCACAGCCTCACAACCAGAGTCAAAAAATCAGAGAAAAATATTAAAAGCTTGGATAGGATTAAATGATCAGTGTGGGTTAAAAGATAGCTTTTGAAAAAATAATAATAGTTAGAAATAATAATAAAAATGACTATATATAAAGTATGAAAAATATAACTGTTTATATGGGTCCAATGTGCTCTTACTGTGATGCAGCAAAAAGATTGTTAAATAAAAAAAATATTCCATATAAGGAAATTAATATTGCTCTTGAAGAAGGCAAAATGGAAGAGATGTTGAAAAAATCTAATGGAATGAAAACAATTCCACAAATTTTTATCGAAAATTTTCATATTGGCGGTTATGATGAATTAAGAACGCTAGAAAATAAAGGTGAGCTAGATAAATTAATTAATTAATCTTGAATTAGTTTAAAAACCAAGCAAACTCCATTATTACAATATCTTTTTCCAGTAGGTTTTGGTCCATCATCAAAAATATGACCGTGGTGTCCACCACATTTTTTACAATGGTACTCTGTTCTAGCATATCCAGTGTTGTGATCTGTTTTTGTTTCAAAAACATTTGGTAATGCTTGAAAAAAAGATGGCCAACCTGATCCACTTTCATATTTAGTTTTTGATTCAAATAATTTTGTTCCACATCCAACACAATGATAACTTCCTTCTCTTTTTTCATTATTAAGTACACTAGAACCAGGCGTTTCTGTTCCTTCTTGTTTTAAAATAAAAATTTGCTCAGGTGTAAGTTCTGTATGATATTTTTCTTCAATCATTTGTAATAACTCTAATAGGTTTGCCTTTTACACACGCTTCTAAATTTTCTAACATTTGAGTATAGAATAAAGAATAATTCTCTGCTGTTACATAACCTAAATGAGGCAACAATAGTGTATTGGGTAAAAATCTTAATTTATGGTCAGCTGGTAAAGGTTCTTTTTCATAAACATCAATTCCCGCTCCAGCAATAATATTAGTTGATAAAGCAATAATTAAATCTTCTTCATTAACAATTGGTCCTCTTGATGTATTAATTAAAAAAGCAGATTTTTTCATCATATCAAATTCTTTAAGTTTTATTAAATTTTTATATCTGTCACTCATAACTACATGTATAGAAATAAAATCCGAAGTATTAAGAAGGTCCTCTTTACTAACCGGTAAAACATCTAATTTTTTTGCATGAGATAAATCTAAATTTTCACTCCAAGCAATAACTTGCATTCCAAAAGCCTTGCCTATTTTAGCAACTTGTGAACCAACTTTGCCTAATCCAATTAATCCTAGGATCTTGCCTTTAAGCTCAAATCCAACTGTTGTTTGCCAATAACCCTGGAACATATTGTCAATTTCTTGTTTTAAATTTCTTGTTAAACCTAAAATTAATGCCCACGTAAGTTCTGCTGTAGGATTTGAGTTAATTTCTGTTCCTGAAACTATAATTTTTCTATCTTTAGCTGCACCAAAATCAATTGCCTTATTTCTCATTCCGCTTGTAACAATATATTTTAATTTTTTTAAATTTGAGATTAGATTTTTTGTAATTTTAGTTCGTTCCCTCATTATTAATAAAGCTTCAAAATCCTTTAATTTTTCTATAGCTTCTTCTTCATTTAAAAAATATTCACTAAAAACTTTAAACTCATACTTTCTAGAAAGTTCTTTTAAGTTCAAAAAATTTTGTGAAATATTTTGATAATCATCTAGTATTGCAACTTTAAGCATTTAACACTTTCCTATTTGATAAAATTATTCCAGATAAAATAAATATAGCCCCTAAAATATGATAGATCATAAATTTCTCACCAAAAATTAACATAGCCATTATGGCAGCAATAATTGGCATTAAATGTAAAAAGACACCAGATCTATTCGCACCAATTAAGGAAATTCCTTTGATCCAACAAATAAAAGATGCTAATCCAGGAAATAGAACTACGTAAGAAAGAGTTAATATAAAGGGTGTATTTAATTTTATATTATACCCTAAATTCATTTCAATTATGTAAATGGGAATTAAAAAAATTAAACCAAATGTAATTATTACTTGTAATAAAGATAATTGAGATAAATTGTGCTGTTTTTTTTTTAATAAAGCTGAATAAGTTGCCCAAGAAAACATTGCAATTACCATTGTAAGATCGCCTTTATTAAAATCCAAATTTATCAATATATCCAATTTTGCCTTGGTAATAATTATTAATACTCCAAAAAGAGATAAAATAACTCCTATAATTTGAAATGGATTAGTTTTTTCGATTTTTAAAATTGATGAAATAAATATTATCATTACTGGTATAGTTGAAATCATCAACACACCGCTAATGACTTGGGTAAAATTCAAGGAATAATAAACAATTGAATTAAATATAGTAATACTGGTAATACCAAGAATTAAAAAAAGTTTGAAATTTTGTAATATGTAATTTTTTTTTTTTAATATTTCCTTAAAAGTAAATGGTGCCAATATTAGCCAAGCAAAAAACCATCTATAAAAATTTAATGAAAATGGTGGTATTTCATATAAACTTGCAGCTTTTCCAACTATAAAATTACCAGACCAAAATAATATTGCAAAGAATAGAAATAAATATGCAATATTATTTTTATTAAACACAAAATTTCTAAGCAAACCTTTGTGAACTATAAGGTTTTAAATCTAAGTTTGTATTTTCATTTGCAATCATGTCGGATACAATTTTTCCAGAAATTGCTCCTAAAGTCCATCCTAAATGATGATGGCCAAATGAATAAAATACATTTTTATAATTTTTTGAGGGACCTATAATTGGTAAATAATCTGGTAAAGTAGGTCTAAATCCTAACCACTCATCTTCATGCTGTGGCAGGCCGTCTAACATAAATTTAGCATTGTTTACTAAGTTATTAATTCTACTTTTAGATAAAGGATTATCCAATCCTCCAAATTCTACAGTTCCAACTACTCTTAGCCCTTGTTCCATTGGAGTCATTCCAAAAGCTCTATTTAAAAATACAACTGGTCTTGAAACTAAATGATCATAACCTTTAAAATGAATATGATATCCTCTTTCTGTATCTAAGGGAATTTTTTCATTCATCTGATCTGTCAATTTTTTTGAAAATGCGCCACATGTAATTAATATTTTATCAAAATTAAAAGAATTTTCAGTTGATTTAATTATTGGTTTTTCATTTGAAAAATTAATTATTTCAATATTATTTTTTTTAAATTTTCCACCTTTTTTTATAAATAAATCAAAAAGTTTTAGTAAAATTTTTTTTGGATTTCTTGCATGCCTTGCTTTTTTATAAAATACACCGGCATGATAAATTTTTTTAATGTTTGGTTCTAAATCATGAATTTCTTGTTTATTAAGTAATTGTTGTTCTGCCCCTATTTTATCTCTTACATTTATTTCGAATTCTCTGCTTTTAAGATTTTGGTTATTCCAAATATACATAATGCCTTTTTTTTCTACCAATCCGGAGATATCAATTTCTTCAAATAATTCATCATAAGCTGGAAGGGCTAAATCTAATATTTGATGCATATATTTGGCGGTATGCATCATATTTTTTGTACTACAATTTTTTATAAATTTTAAAAACCAAGGAATCATTTTTGGAACATAATTCCATTTCAAGGCAAGTGGACCAGTAGAACTCATTAACATTGCTGGAATATCTGTTAAAAAGTCTGGTCTATTTAATGGAATGGATGCATAAGGAGAAAAGTGTCCTGCATTTCCATACGATGCTGATGAATCACCGGGTTCATCTTTATCAAATAATGTAACTATAAATCCTTTTTTAAGTAAAAATAATCCACAGCAAACACCTTGTATACCAGCACCTATTATTCCAATATGTGTTTTTTGAAAATTCATCACAGTCCAAATATATTTGTTTTAGCTGTTAAAGACAGTGATAAATTATATAGCTTGATCTACGTCTTTTACTAATGTTGGTTTATTAAATTTCTTTTGTGATTTATTTTCTTCTTCTAATTTAATATTTTTAGTAGACAATGGTTTACTTTTTTTAATATAACCATCTACATCAGCTCCTTCTTCTGTTTTTAGAGTCTCAGAAAAATAAATATCACCCCTAATAAGTGCATTTCTTCCTAAATAAATATTGGTCCCTTGAACATTTCCATTTATTTGACCCTCTACTTCCACTTTTGCTGATTCAATATTTCCATTAATTGTACCGGTATCCAAAATTACTAATCTTTGGCTAACAATATTGCCATCGATAATACCTGCAATTGTAAGGTTTCCTGTAGTGGACATATCGCCCTCTACATGGCAAGTTTCGCTTACAAATGAACCTTCATCACTATTTGAAGATGTATTAAACATTTTTTAATTTAACCATATATCTTGTTAGTTTGTCAATGCACAAAAGGATAGTGCTTTATAAGGCGATATAAACAAATTAAACAATTAAAAAATATTATTTAAGAATTATTTTAAATATTATAAAATTTAATTATTTTTTAACAATTTTTTTCTAGTAGTAAAAATATGTTGATTTAATAAATTAGTTGCTCTTGTGGTAAGAATATGTCGCTCTAAAAGTTTAGTTAAATTATTTCTAATCCTTTTCTCTTTCCTTATCTTTATCGGTTCTTGTATTAAACCTAATGCGTGTTCAGAAGTGCTTTTTCCTGTAGATTTCTTAATCATGTAATTTGTGCCATATTGAAGGCTTGCTTTATAAACACTTCCCGATTGTGCGCCTATTACTGAAGGACCCAGTAACGCTGTTGTTTGAACACAGCCGCTCAAAAATAACACACCTAGGGCTATTGAAATTACTTTTTTCATCTCCACCGAATCATTATAAATTGATTTAAATCAATTGCAACTCAATAGAGAACTTAACAACTATTAATTAGTCATTTTGGGTTTAATTGTTAAATATTCTTAAAAAATACTAGTTTATTTAGGCAATCAACTCTTTTGCATAAATTTTACAACCCATTACGATACTTAATCCCATCATGGTGGCTAACATCGAAGATCCGCCGTAAGACATTATCGGTAGTGGGGAGCCTACTATAGGTAGTATTCCTAAAACCATACTCATATTTACCATAACATAAATAAAAATTGCTGAAGCAAAACCAAAACAATATAATTTTCCAAAATAATTTCTATTTTTGAATCCTATCAAAATTATTCTATAAATTAATATTACATATAATATTAATAGAAATATTGACCCCACAAAACCAAACTCTTCAGAAAAAAGTGTAAAAATAAAATCAGTATGTTTTTCTGGTAAGAATTCTAAATAACCTTGTGTACCTTTTAAGAAACCTTTGCCTGTTACACCTCCCGAGCCTACTGCAATTTTTGATTGTATAATTTGATATCCGGCACCTAATGGGTCCCTATCAGGATTAAAGAAAGTGAGCACTCTTAATTTTTGGTATGGTTTAAGTAAAGATATTGCAAAAGGAGCTGTTACCATAAGTATCAAAAAGGAATAAACAAAATATTTTAAATTTAAACCAGACAGCCACATTACAGAAATACCTGTTCCAGCTATTAATATAGCTGTACCAAGATCGGGTTGTGCTATAACTAAAAATATAGGAATAGTTAATGTTACTAAGGGTTGGACTACATTTTTAATTCTATTAACTTCCATAGATTTAGTGCGATGATAAAATTTTGCAAATGAAATAATAATAGCTATTTTCATTAATTCAGATGGCTGTAAATTAAAAACATATAAGCTAATCCAACGCTGCGAACCAGAGGCAGTAACACCAAAATATAAAACCCAAAAGAGCATAAATAAAATAACAAAATAAAAAATATATCCAATACGGTGCCAAACTTTTGTCTGAACAAATGATAAAACTAAAAATAGAACAAAGAAAATTCCAAATCTTAAAATATGACTTTTTGTATGATAAAGAAATTCACCTCCATCTGTAGAATACATTGCAAAACTACTAATAATGCCCAGAATTAAAATTATAATAATTAATAAATAGTCAATCGATCTAATCTTTTCAAAAAAAGAACCTGCATCTACATTAAGTCTTTGTCCTAGCATTTAAATTATCTGTCCTCTTTTCTTTCTAATATCTTCTCTTTCTTGGTGTCTATTAATAACTTTCTTAAATATTTTTTTAGCAATTGGAGCTGCAGTTGAGCTCCCTGTGCCACCGTGTTCTATTAGAATACTAACTGAGTATCTTGGATTTTTATAAGGTCCAAAGGCAACATATAAAGCATGATCTCTTTCTTCATAAGGAATTTCTGAAATTTTTAAATCTGCTTCGCGTTCAGCTTCGGTAATTCTTTTTACTTGAGACGTGCCGGTTTTTCCAGCAAACTGATATTTCTCATCTTCAATTCTTGAACTATAAGAAGTACCGTATAGTTCATTAGTAGATCCATACATTGCATCACAAACAAATTTAATATTTTCGTGATTTCTAAACATAGGTTCTAAAAATTTAGGTTCTGTATCTTCAAGTGCATTTAAATTAGGAATTAAGGCTGTTTCATATAATTGATTTTCAATTTTTGCTTTGATATCCTCAAAAGAAATTGACCCATCATCAACAATTCTTGGCTTTATTCTAAAACCACCATTTGCCAAGTGAGCTGTCATTAAACATAATTGTAAAGGTGTAGAGGATATATATCCCTGTCCTATTCCTGTTATAAGAGTTTCTCCCAAAACCCATCCTCTTCCCAAGGTATTTTTTTTCCATTTTGTATTAGGTACTATTCCTTTTTTTTCTTCAAAATAAAAACCCTTTAAGAGTTCATTTCCTAAACCATATTTTTTTGCTGTAATTGAAAGACGATCAACTCCCAAAAGTCTTGCAACCTCATAGAAATAAGTATCACACGATTGTTTAATTGCATTTCTCAATTTCATGAATCCATGACCTTTTTCTTTCCAACAGTGATATTTTTGACCATAAAGTTCTGTAGGCTCGTCATGCCCCTTGCATTGGACTGTCATGCTTGGCTTAATAACATCAAACTCTAAGGCCGACAAAGCTACCAAGGGTTTAATGGTCGAACCTGGTGAATACAAGCCAGCAATAGATTTATTTATTAATGGTTTTAAAGGATTGGCTTTTATCTCTTTCCATTCTTCACTTTTAATTCCATGTATAAAACTATTTGGATTAAAAGTAGGAGAGGATGCTAAAGCAATTATATCCCCTGTATAAATGTCCATTAAACAAATTGATCCACTTTTATCTTTTAATATTTTTTGTGCATAAATTTGAATTTCTAAATCAATAGTTGTTCTAAAATTTTTTCCTTGCTGACCACTAGAGAAATCTAACTCATTTATTCTTTTACCATAAGCATTGACTTCAAATCTTTTTATCCCATATTTTCCAATCAGATCTTTTTCTAACGCTTTTTCCAATCCTGTTTTACCAACACGAAGACCTGGAACATGGTTTTCCTTAATAAATTCATAGTTATTAATATCACTTGGACTAGCTTCTCCCACATATCCTAATACATGAACCAAATCTTTGGCATAAGGATAGTTTCGCGCTATAGATAATACTGGTTTAACGCCTGATAATTCATGCAAAAATAAATTTAATTTCGAAAATTGACTCCAGGTTAAATTATCTGAAGCAATTAAAGTTTCCCATGGTTTTTGTTTAGATTTTTTTTTATAAATAGCTTTTATTTGTTTATCATTAAAATTAATTGTATTTTTTAATCTTAACATTAAATAATTAAAATTTTCTACTTGTTCAGGAATGATATGCAGTTGAAAAACTTGGTCATTAGCAGCAATAACATTTCCAAAATAATCTTCTATAATTCCTCTTTGTGGCGGAATTTTCCATTCTCTTAATCTATTTTTATCTGATAGATATTTATATTTACTACTCTCTGAAATTTGCAAACTAAATAAACGTCCAACTATTCCAGTTAAAAATATAATTTTTGCGGCACCTAAAATAAACATTCGACGATTAATAGTTCTATTTTTACTAATTTTGTTATCACCAAATGAAATCATTTTTTTCTAGGAGTAATAAAGTCTGAAATAAAATTAAAGATAAAACCTACTAACGGATAAGTAGCGATTGTAAATATTGAACTTAAAATTAAATAATAATAATTTAGCTCTAATGCAAAGAAGCCATTTAAAATAGAATAATGAATTGAATTAATAATAAAAATTGTTGGAACAAATGCAATCCAATCGTTAATCAACGATGGTCTTAAAGTTATATTTCTAAAATATGAAGCTATGCCACATAAAATTAAATAATCAATAGAACTTATTCCCATAGGCAAACCTGTTACCACATCATTAATAACACCTGCAAAAAAAACAAGTCCATAACCTAAAATTTCAGGCTTCTTAAGCACCCAGTAATAAATGACCACATATGTTGGATTAAATGTAACAAGTTTTTTCGAATGAAAACTAAAATCAAAGTCTACTAAAACTAAAAAAAATAATAGAAAAATAGGAAATAAGTTCAATAAAAAATAATATAAATTTCTATTAAATGAAATCATTATTAATTATCTTCCTTCTTATTATTAATAACAGTTACAAAATTGATTTGATTTAAGTCTGAAAAAAATTCTACATAAAATTTCCCTTCAATTTCTGTAATTTTTCCAATAGGAATCCCGTCATCAAAAACTCCATCTGATCCCGATGTGAATACAATGTTTTCTTCTTCTATAGTGCTCAGTTTTGGTAAAAAGTCTAAAGAAGCTAAATTATTTCCCTCACCACTCATTATTGCATTTTCACCGCTAGGTTGGATTTTTACTGGAATTTTACTATTCAAATCATTTATAAGTAATACTCTAGAAGAAAGATAATTTACTTCCACTATTCGTCCAACCATATTTTTCTTATGTAAAACTGCCATTCCTTTTTTAAGATTAGAGTTAGTTCCTTTGTTTAATATAATGGACTTTAAGAATGGACTTTGTTTATCCAATATAACTTTGGCAATTACATTTTTTGTATTTGTATGTAGAACATCTGAAATAACAATTTTTAATTCTTTATTTTGCATTTTAAGAAATTCAATTTCACTTTGTTGAGCTTTTAGAATATATAATTCATTTTTTAAATTTTGATAATCATCATAAAAAGTAAAATGAGTTTTAACTGTTTTATATCCGCGATCTAAAGATTTAAATGGAAGAGAGATAATAAAAGATCCTCTATAAATAATATCTTTTGAAATACTTCTAAAAATATTTAATGGTTTAGCTTTATAAAAATCAAGCGATAATAAAATTACTGAAATTATAATTAATACTAATAATGAAAATCGTTGTGCAGCGCCTTTTTGTAAAAAAGCTGAACGAATAGCTATTATAAAGTCATCACGACTTGTTTCCATTTCTTACTAAATTAATACTCAGACAATATTGTAGAAAATATTTCTTCTTGCTCCAGAGCTTTTCCTGTTCCTATAGCTACGCATGCCAATGGATCATCTGCTATTTGAACTGGCAAACCAGTCTCCTTAGCAATAAATTTATCCATATTTTTTAATAACGCTCCACCACCTGTTAAAGTTAAACCCATATCAACTAAATCAGCTGATAATTCTGGTGGAGTGTTTTCTAAAGCATCTTTAATACCTGCCATAATTTGTGATAATGTTTGATTTAAAGCTTCGGCAGTATCTTCTTCTTTCAGACTTATTTCTTTTGGTGTTCCTGATCTAATATCTCTACCTTTAACTTGATAAGTATTATTACTTGTCGCCAAGGCTGTGCCAATTTCTTTTTTAAGTTTTTCAGCGGTTGCGTCACCAATAAGCAAATTAAATTTTTTTCTCATATAATATATTAATGCTTGATCCATTGAATCTCCTGCTATTCTCATAGAGTTTGAATATACCACACCACCTAAAGACATAACGGCTATTTCTGTTGTTCCTCCACCTATATCAACTACCATTGAGCCAGTTGCTTCTTGTATAGGTAGGTTTGCACCAATTGCTGCTGCAATAGGTTCTTCAATTAATTGAACTCTTCTTGCACCTGCAGCAAGAGCAGAATCTTGAATAGCTTTTCTCTCAACTGGTGTAGAACCTGTTGGAACACAAATTAAAATTCTTGGATTAGCAAAAGATTTTCTATTATGTACTTTTTTAATAAAGTGTTTAATCATTTCCTCAGTAACAATAAAGTCTGCAATCACACCATTTTTTAAGGGTCTAATCGCTTGAATATTTCCTGGTGTTCTACCCAGCATAGTTTTCGCCTCATCACCGACTGCAATAACAGATTTTTTACCTTTTTCGTCTACAACAGCAACAACGGATGGTTCGTTTAAAACAACTCCTTTTCCTTTAATAACCACTAGTGTGTTTGCTGTTCCAAGATCAATTGCCATATCTGTTGACCAAATTTCTGACAGTTTACCAAAGATACTTTTCATTTATATTCCTTTCATTTTTTGTTGTTCATATTCTTTTTTTTGTTGCCCATATTCTTGGGGAGCTGTTTTTTTTCTTTTAATTATCATTTTATTTAATGCATTTATATAAGCATTTGCAGAAGCAACTAATGTATCCGTATCGGCAGCTTGACCAACTGTTGTTTTTCCATTTTCTTCAATTCGTACACTTACCGTAGCTTGTGCATCAGTGCCCTCGGTTACAGCGTGTACTTGATATAATTGAAGATTTACATCATGGGGATATAATTTTTTGATACATTTAAAAGTGGCGTCTACCGGTCCATCACCTGTCTCGCTAGCTTTTTTAATTTCCCCATAAACTTCTAAAGTCATATCTGCCTTTTGGGGTTCTCCTGTTCCAGCAAATACTCTAAGAGATTTTAAATTAATAACATTATCTTCTTTTTTTATTAAACTATCATCTACTAATGCCAAAATATCGTCATCGTAAATATGTTTTTTTTTATCTGCAAGGATCTTAAATTTTCCAAATGCAACTTCAATAATATCATCTGTAACATCCGAATAGCCAAGATTCGTTAATTTATCTTTGAAAGCATGTCTTCCAGAATGTTTTCCCATAACTAAAGATGTTTGTTTAACACCTACGCTTTCTGGTGTCATAATTTCATAAGTGTTTCTATTTTTAATCATTCCATCCTGATGAATTCCTGCTTCATGAGCAAAAGCATTTTTTCCAACAATTGCTTTATTAAATTGAACTGGAAAAGTTGCATTTGAAACAATCTTTGAAGCTTTGCTTAATAATTTTGTATTTATTCCTGTTTTAAATGGCATTAAATCATTTCTTGTTTTTATAGCCATTACAATTTCTTCAAGAGAAGCATTGCCGGCTCTTTCACCGATACCATTAATAGTACATTCAACTTGTCTAGCTCCCGCTGAAACACCTGTCAAAGAATTTGCAACTGCTAAACCTAAATCATTATGACAATGTACTGATAAAATAGCTTTATCTATATTTGGCACTTTATTAAGAAGTGTCTCAATTATTTTTTTAAATTCTGAAGGAACCGAATAACCAACAGTATCAGGAATATTAATTGTCTTTGCTCCACAATTAATTGCAAGTTCAATAGTCTTACACATAAAATCTATATCAGTCCGTGTTCCATCTTCGCATGACCATTCAACATCATCAGTAAATTTTCTTGCATAAGTAACGTGTTCTTTTATTGACTCAATTACTTGTTCGGGAGATTTATTTAGTTTATGCTTCATATGAAGTGGACTTGTTGAAATAAAAGTATGAATTCTAAATCTTGGTGCTGCTTTTAAAGCTTCATAACATGCATCTATATCTTTTTTTGTATGTCTAGATAATCCACAAGGAATAGATTTTTTTAAAATTTTACTAATTGCTGCAACTGCTTCAAAATCACCTGGAGAGGCAATTGGAAATCCAACTTCAATAATATCGATACCTAATTCATCAAAAACTCTAGAGATTTGAATTTTCTCTTCAAAACTCATAGATGCGCCTGGAGATTGCTCGCCATCTCGCATCGTAGTATCGAATATATAAACTCTATTTTTATCGGACATTTTTAATTATTTTAACCGCGATATACTACTATCTCTAGCACAGATTGCAAAATAAATTAGAGATTTTATCTAAATTTAGTAATTAATTTTTATCGCTATCTATTAATTTCTTCTTAGCAATCCATGGCATAAGAGCTCTTAGTTCTGCCCCAACTTTTTCAACTGGGTGTTCTGCTAATTTTTCTCTAGTCTTTAAGAAATTCTTTTGGCCATTTTTACATTCGTCCATCCAATTTTTAGTAAACTTCCCTGACTGAATGTCTGCTAAAACTTCTTTCATTCTTTTCTTTGTTTCTTCTTTATTTATAATTTTTGGACCTGTAACGTATTCACCGTATTCAGCAGTATTAGAAATTGAATAGTTCATGTTTGCAATTCCACCTTCATAAATTAAATCAACAATTAATTTAACTTCGTGAACTGTTTCAAAATATGCCATTTCTGGTTCGTATCCTGCTTCAACTAAAGTTTCATATCCATTTTTAATTAACTCAACCAAACCGCCACAAAGAACTGTTTGTTCACCAAATAAATCTGTTTCAGCTTCGTCCTTAAATGTAGTTTCAATAATTCCTGATTTTCCACCACCTACAGCTGAAGCATATGACATGGCTAATTCTCTTGCTTTACCTGATCCATTTTGATGGACGGCAAACAAACAAGGAACTCCTCCTCCTTTTTCAAATTCACTTCTTACTAAATGTCCTGGGCCTTTTGGTGCAACCATAAATACATCTAAATCTTTTCTTGCTTTTATTAAATCGTAATGAATGTTTAATCCGTGTGCAAAAGCAATTGAAGTTCCTTCTCTAACTCTTTGTTCTATGTGATTTTTATAAATTGCTGCCTGAAGTTCATCTGGAGTTAAAATCATAACTACATCGGCCCACTCTGCTGCATCAGACAAATTCATAACTTTCAATCCTTTTGATTCTGCTTTTGCTTTGCTGGCCGATCCATCTCTTAGAGCAACCACCACTTCTTTAACTCCACTATCTTTAAGATTAAGGGCATGTGCATGGCCTTGGCTACCATAACCAAAGATTGCTACCTTTTTATTTTTAATTAAATTTACGTCAGTATCTTTTTCATAAAACATTTTCATATTTTTTCTCCTTTAAATTTATTTAAATATTTCTGAACCTCTTGTCATTGCAACAGCGCCGGTTCTTGAAACGCTTACGAGACCAAATTTTTTTAATTTTTTTGACATTAAATCTATTTCTCTTCTTAAAGCTGTTATTTGTATAACATAAGATTTGTTTGTTTTGTCCAATATTATAGCATTATACTTTTTGCAAGCTTTTAAAGCCTTTTCTTTTTTAGACTTGCCTCCTACTATTTTAAATAAAGCCATTTCTTTAAATATAACTTTTTTATCTTCTCTTTTAAAATCAGCAACTTGGTGAACGGGTACAAGTTTTTTTAATTGTAATTTTATTTGTTCTATAACCTGATGCGTTCCTGTCGTTACTATTGTAATTCTAGATATATTTAATTTTGGGTCAATTTCAGCAACAGCTAAAGACTCAATATTGTAACCTCTTCCAGAAAACAAGCCTACAACTCTTGCCAATACTCCAGTTTCATTATCAACCCACACAACAATAATATGTGTATCTGGTTTTCCTTGTTTTACTGGGATGCTATATGCTGATTTTGATTTAGCCATCAAACTAACGCCTTGCCTTTCCCTGTAATTTTATTTTCTTTTTGATCCTTTGGACCTAAAAGCATTTGATTATGTGGTTTTCCCGAAAGTATCATTGGAAAACAATTTTCCTCTTTATCTACTCTGCAGTCAAATATCACAGGTCTATCAGTGTTGATCATTTCTATTATTTTGTCATCTAATTCTTCTGGAGATGTAGCTCTTATCCCAACACAGCCATATGCTTCTGCAAGTTTTACAAAGTCAGGTAGTGCTGCTGTATAGCTTTCAGAATAATTTTTATTATGCAACAACTCCTGCCATTGTCTAACCATTCCCATGTATTCATTGTTTAAAATAAATATTTTAATAGGAAGACTGTACTGAACGGCGGTAGACATTTCTTGCATGGTCATCAAAACAGATGCTTCTCCTGCAATATCAATTACTAATTTATTTGGATGAGCAACTTGCACTCCAACAGCTGCTGGCAACCCATAACCCATCGTACCTAAACCTCCTGATGTCATCCAGCGATTGGGTTTGTTAAATTTATAATGTTGTGCTGCCCACATTTGATGCTGGCCTACTTCTGTTGTTATATACGTATCTTTGTCTTTAGTTAATTCATAAAGCCTTTGAATTGCGTATTGTGGTTTTATAGTTTCGGTACTATTAACAAAGTCAAATGAATTAACAGATCTCCATTTTTGAATCTGCTCCCACCATTTAGAAATCTTTTCTTTATTTGATTTCGTAAAATTAGGGTTTGCTTTTTTTATATTTTTAATTGTAGAATTAATAACTTCCGCAACATCTCCTATGATTGGTAAATCTACTTTAACATTTTTGTTTATTGAAGATGGGTCTATATCAATATGAACTTTTTTTGATTTAGGAGAAAATTCATCTATCTTTCCTGTTATTCGATCATCAAATCTTGCACCAATGTTTATCATCAGGTCGCAATCATGCATTGCATTATTCGCTTCATATGATCCGTGCATACCAAGCATGCCTAAAAATTTACTATCTTCACCAGGATAAGTTCCAAGACCTTGTAATGTTGTCGTTATAGGATAGCCAGTTGCGTTTACCAGTTCTCTTAAAAGTTCGCTCGCCTTTGGTCCTGAGTTTACAACTCCTCCACCGGTATAAAAAATTGGTTTAGAAGCTTTACTCATTAATTTTATCAATTCATCAATATCTTTTTGTGAAAAATGATTTTGAACTTTGCCATTTAGTTTTTTTTGTTTTTTAAATTTTGTGTAGCTTGTTTTTTGAAACTGAATATCTTTAGGAATATCAACTAGAACTGGTCCAGGTCTACCTGTTGTTGCAACTTCAAAAGCCCTATGCAAAATTTTTGATAAATTAT
>CAJVZX010000004.1 GCA_913020625.1 uncultured Pelagibacterales bacterium | reverse complement strand
ATTTATTTTTTGAAGGTGGTTTAATACCAATGTTTTTAATTATTGGTATTTGGGGTGGTCCAAGAAGAGTTTATTCTGCATTTAAGTTTTTTTTATTTACATTGTTGGGATCAGTATTATTGTTAATTGCAATAATTTCAATATATTGGATTACTGGTACTACTGATTTTACTCAATTGTATCAATTAAAAATTCCAGTAGAATATCAATATATTTTATGGCTGGCATTTTTTAGTTCATTTGCTGTTAAAATGCCAATGTGGCCTGTGCATACTTGGTTACCAGATGCTCATGTAGAAGCTCCAACAGCGGGTTCAGTAGTATTAGCTGCAATATTATTAAAAATGGCTGGCTATGGTTTCATTAGATTTTCGTTGGGTCTATTTCCTGTGGCATCTCATTATTTTACCCCTTTAATTTTTAGTTTAAGCATAGTTGCAATATTATACACGTCACTTGTTGCTTTGATGCAAGATGATATGAAAAAACTTATTGCCTACTCTTCTGTAGCACATATGGGTTTCGTAACACTTGGAATTTTTACACTTACACATCAAGGCTTAGAAGGAAGCATTTATCAAATGATTAGTCATGGATTAATATCATCTGCATTATTTTTAAGTGTAGGTGTGTTGTATGACAGAGTTCATTCAAGACTTATCTCTACCTATGGTGGATTAGTTAATATAGTACCAAAATATTCAATTCTTTTTATGATTTTTACACTCGGAGCTTTAGGACTTCCAGGAACCAGCGGATTTGTTGGTGAATTTCTTATTTTAATAGGTGCATTTAAAATTAATATTTTAATAGCAGTTTTAGCAAGTTTTGGAGTGATTTTTGCAGCTGCCTATATGCTTTGGTTATATAAAAGAGTTATTTTTGGCAAATTAAAGAATAAAGAACTTAATAATATTAGTGATTTGAATAAAACCGAAATATTTATTTTATCATCGTTATCAATATTGATTATTTTTTTTGGAATTTATCCCGATCCTATATTTAACACTATAAAAGTTTCAATTTCTCATTTAATAGAGAACTATAACTATAATTTAACAGTTTATTTATCGAATTTAAATAATTAATGGATCAAATTAATCATATTATTCCAGAGCTTTGTTTATCAATTTCTATAATGGGATTATTGATGATTGGAGTTTTTTATAAAAATTGTGCAAACTTTATTTATCAATCTTCATTAGTTGTGCTCCTAATTTCATTTATTTTAATTTTTATTAACCCAATAGATAAATCATTATTCTTATTTAATAACAGCTATAAAATAGATCATCTTTCATCACTAATGAAAGGTATTACTTTAATTTCTGCTTTTTTTGTTATGCTCTCTTCATACGACTATGTAAAAACAATTGGAATAAATAAAATTGAATACCCAATATTAATACTCTCTTCGGTACTTGGAATGATTGTCATGATAGGGTCTTATGATTTAATGGTTTTTTATATTGGATTAGAACTTCAATCTTTGGCTCTTTATGTACTAGCTTCTTTTAATATAGATAATACAAGATCTTCCGAAGCAGGTTTGAAATATTTTGTGTTAAGCGCTTTATCATCTGGATTATTATTGTATGGATGTTCATTAATTTATGGATTTACTAATTCAACCAATTTTGATGTAATTGCATTTAATCTAGATAAATTAAATTTTGGTTCTACATTCGGTATAGTTTTTATATTGGTTGGTCTTGCATTTAAAATTTCAGCAGTACCATTTCATATGTGGGCACCTGATGTTTATGAAGGATCTCCTACTTCAATTACGAGTTTTTTTTCTATTGTCCCAAAAATTGCTGCACTAACAGTTTTTATTAGGTTTTTATATGTTCCATTTATTAGTCTAATTGATCACTGGCAAATGATAATAGTTTTTATTTCAATATCATCAATGATACTTGGTGCAGTTGCAGCGATTGGGCAAAATAATATCAAACGACTTATGGCATATAGTTCAATAGGACATATAGGGTTTGCGTTAGCAGGCTTGTCAATTGGTACTAATGAAGGAATTCAAAGCTCTATAATTTATTTATTTATTTATTTAGTTATGAACCTTGGAATGTTTACGTGCATTTTTATGATGAAAAGAAAAAATATTTTTTATGAAAATATCGAAGAGCTTTCAGGGCTATCTAAAAATCATCCAGTAATATCAATTTGTTTATTAATATTTCTATTTTCGTTAGCGGGCATACCGCCCTTAGCAGGTTTTTTTGCTAAATTTTATATTTTCATGTCTGTTATAAAATCAGAAATGTATTTTTTGGCAATTATTGGTCTTTTAACAACTGTAGTTTCAGCTTTTTATTACTTAAGGATAGTAAAAATAATTTATTTTGATGAACCAAAAGAATCTTTTGACATAAGCACTAATTATGGTCTAAAAATATCTTTAATTTTATCAACTTTATTGATACTTGCTTATTTTGTTTATCCTAGCTCACTAATTGAATTTATCTCAAATATTAATTTGATTTAATGAAATTTAAATGTTTTTCATATGGTAGTGTAAAAAGTACGAATAGTAGTGCAATGTATTTAATTAAAAAAAAAAATTATCATAATGGTTTTATCCTAGCGACTTCACAAAAAAAAGGAAGAGGTAGGCATGGAAAAAAATGGATATCAAAAAAGGGAAATTTTTTCAGTACAATATTTTTTCAAATCAAAAAAAATTATCCTACTGTAGAGCAATTTACGACTATAAATTCGTTACTAAATATAGATGTTATTAAAAATTATTGCGGAAAAAATAAAATTAATTTTAAACCACCAAATGATATTTTGGTAAATAATAAAAAAATTTGTGGAATTTTACAAGAGGTTATTACTAAAGATAAAAATAAATATTTGATAGTAGGAATAGGCATTAATCTTGTTACAAATCCCAAAATTAAAAAATATATATCAACCAATATTTATAAAGAAACAAATATTAAGCCAGATTTAAATAAAATATCTGAACAGGTGCTAAAAAAATATGAAAATTTTTTTAAAAATATTAAAAAATATAATTTTTCTAAATTTAAATTAAAATCTAAAAAACTTGCTTTATGTTAAATATGTATACTTTAGTTGGAGATATTGGAAACACAGATATAAAATTATGTCTTTTAAATAAAAATTTTAAAATCATTAAAAAAATTACTTTTGCTAAGCATCATGTTAAGTCAAGGACTTATTTAAAAAAAAAAATCAATTCGTTAATTAAAAACAAAAACACTAATAAATTTTCTTTATTTTCAAGTGTAGTTCCGTCTGTATTCAATATAATTAAAAATGTCTTAATAAAAGATTTTAAAATAAAAATTATTGAATTAAAAAAGGTTAATTTTAATAAAATTATAAAAATTAAAGCAAATCAAAAACAAGTTGGATCTGATAGAATAGCTAATGCTGTAGGATCTTATTATTACTATAAATCTAATTGTATTATTATTGACTTTGGTACAGCCACTACTTTTGATATAGTTATTAACGGAGCTTATAGAGGTGGAATTATAGCTCCAGGAGTAAAGCTTTCTTTAGAAACTTTAGTTAAAAGTGCTGAGCAAATTCCTTTATTTAAAATTACTAAAATTAATAATGTAATAGGAAAAAACACTATTTCAGCACTTAGATCAGGGTTTTATTGGGGATATTTAGGATTGATTAATAATATTATGCAATTAGTTAAAAAAGAAACAAAAAGTAATTTTAAAATTATTTTAACTGGTGGTTTTTCCTATTTATTTAAGAATTCATTAAAATACAAAGCTATAATTGATAAAGACATTACAATTAAAGGTTTAATAAAAATCTTAAAAATTAAAAAAAATTTTAAATAAATATGAGCAATAAAAAAGAAGAGTTATTATTTTGTCCCCTTGGTGGATCTGGTGAAATTGGAATGAATATGAATTTATTTTCATATGGTAAACCAGAAGCTCAAAAATGGATTATTGTTGATATAGGTGTAACTTTTGCAGATGATAGTATTCCTGGAATAGATTTAATATATCCTGATCCAGGTTTTATAATAGATAAAAAAAAAGATCTATTAGGAATCGTTTTAACACACGCTCATGAAGATCATATTGGTGCTATTGCCCATATATGGCCAAAACTAAAATGTAAAATGTATGCTACACCATTTACAGCAGCTTTAATTAAAGAAAAATTTAAAGAAAAAAAAATTGATATTGGAAAAAATTTAAAAATTGTTGACTTAAATGGAAATATTAAATTAGGCCCATTTAAAATTGAATTCATAACACTTACACATTCAATTTTAGAACCTAATGGTCTATTAATTGAAACGCCCGCAGGAATAGTATTGCATACAGGTGATTGGAAGGTTGATCCTAATCCTTTAATTGGAAATAAGATTGATCAAACAAAACTAAAAGAGATTGGCAATAAAGGTGTTTTAGCAATGATTTGTGACTCAACAAATGTTCTTAGTCAAGGTCGCGCAGGCTCTGAAGCCGATGTAAGAACTAATTTATTAAAATTAATGTCAAATCTTAAAAAGAGAATAATAGTTACTTCTTTTGCATCTAATGTTGCAAGAATGGAAACAATTTTTTATTGTGCAGAAAAAACAAAAAGGCAAATTTCATTAGTTGGCAGATCTATGCATAGAATTTATAAAGCTGCAAAGCAATGTGGCTATTTAAAAAATGTTATTAGCCCAATAGATGCAAGAGAAGCTAAAAAAATATCAAGGGAAAAAATTGTATATTTATGTACAGGTAGCCAAGGTGAACCAATGGGTGCAATGATGAGAATAATTAATTATACACATCCTGATGTTTTTATAGAAAAAGAAGATACAGTAATATTTTCATCTAAAATAATTCCTGGAAACGAAAAAAAACTTTATAAATTGCACAATCAATTAATAAAAAATCAAATAGATGTAATTTCAGAAGAAACGGACTTTGTACATGTTTCTGGTCACCCTAATAGAGAAGATCTAAGAGATATGTATAACTGGGTAAAACCAAAATCTGTAATACCAGTACATGGTGAACATAGACATATGGCAGAACACATAAGCTTTGCTAAGGAAATGCAAGTTCCTTATCCTGTACAAGTAGAAAATGGAGATATTGTAAAGTTATTTCCTGGACAAAAACCAGAAGTATTTGATAAAGCCCCAGTAGGTAGACTATATGTAGACGGTATTATAAGTGTGAATGAAGATTCACAGTCAATTAGAGAGAGAAAAAATTTAGCAAACAATGGTTATTTAGAGGTTACAATTTTAATTAATGGAAAAGGAAAGTTATTCAAAAAGCCACTCGTGTCATTTAAAGGTTTGCCAATAGAAGAAGCACAAGATTTTTTTTATGATCTTGAAGATGAAATCGAAAATATCAGTAGAACATTTTCTTTAAATAATAAAAAACAAGAATCTAATTTAATTGAAGCACTAAAAATAAGTTGTCGAAAAATAGTCAAGGAAAAAACTGGTAAAAAACCCTATACTAATATTAATTTAGTAAGGATATAAATCTATTATGATTTAATTAATTATTGTTTGTTTATTATTTAGATTCTTGTAAGATTTGTATTTATTAACATAAGACATAAAATTAAATAAACAATGTATCTATCAAATTATTTCCTGCCAATTTTGAAAAATAATCCTTCTGAAGCTCAAATTAAATCACACCAATTAATGTTAAGAGTTGGAATGATCAAACAATCTTCATCTGGAATTTATTCTTGGCTACCTATGGGCTTTAAAATAATGAAGAAAATAGAGAATATTGTTAGAGAAGAACAAAATAAAATTGGTGCTCAAGAATTGCTTATGCCAACTATTCAATCAGCAGAAATTTGGAAGGAAAGTGGAAGATATAATGATTATGGTGATGAAATGTTGAGAATTAAAGATCGTCAAGGCAGAGAGATGCTTTATGGTCCAACAAATGAAGAATTAATTACAGAGATTTTTAGATCAGCTATAAAATCATATAAATTACTTCCACAATTGCTTTATCACATACAATGGAAATTCAGAGATGAACTAAGACCTAGATTTGGAATCATGAGATGCAGAGAGTTTTTAATGAAAGACGCTTATTCATTTGATCTTAATGATGATGATGCAGTTTTATCTTATAATAAAATGTTTCTCGCTTATCTTAAAACTTTTCAAAGATTGGAATTATCAGCAATCCCTATGGCAGCTGATACAGGACCTATAGGAGGAAATTTATCTCACGAATTTGTTATTCTGGCTGAATCAGGAGAAAGCAAAATTTTTGCCGACAAAAGAATTTTTGATATTAAAACAGAAAAATATTCTCTTACCAATGTTTCATTAAAGAATATGAGAAATGAATTTGAAAAATATTATGCTGTTACTGATGACAAATTTAATAATAAAGATTTTGAATCTAAAGTTTTAAAAAATAATAGATTAATTACCAAAGGTATTGAAGTTGGGCATATATTTTATTTTGGAGACAAATACTCTAAAGCCCTAAAAGCCAGTGTTGATTTACAAGATGGGAAGAAAACTGATGTTAAAATGGGATCTTATGGCATTGGTGTTTCAAGATTAGTTGGTGCCATCATTGAGGCTAAATTTAATAATAATATAATGAAGTGGCCCTATTCAATTTCACCATTTGATGTTGCAGTCATTCCCATGATTAATAAAAATGATGATACAAATTTGATTAAAGCAGAAAATATTTATAATAAATTAAAAAAAAATAATATTGATGTTTTGTTGGATGATACTGATGAAAATATTTCATCAAAACTTAAAAAATTTGATTTAATAGGTGTACCTTATCAAATAATTTTGGGCAAAAATTCAGAACAAGATTTATTAGAATTTAAAGAAATTGACAAAGAAGCTAAACAGCTTTCTATAAATGAAATTATAAAAATTTTAACAACTAAAAAAAAATAATTTGATTTCGGAATTGGAAAAAAAAATTGCTTTAAGATATTTAAAACCAAAAAGAAAAGAAGGTTTTTTAAAAATAATTTCAATTTTTTCTTTTTTGGGCATTGCTTTAGGAGTAGCAGTTTTAATCATAGTCATGTCTGTAATGAATGGTTTTAGAACTGAACTTTTGAGTAAAATTTTAGGATTTAATGCACATATCATCGTTAAACCTTATGATAAACCTATAAATTTTGATGACATTAATAAGTTAAATTTACCAAATTTATCAAAATCAATATTTTCTATTAGTGGGGAAGGAATTTTAATAAATAAAAAAACAACAAAAGGTATTTTAGTTAGAGGTTATAAAAAAGAAGATATATCAAAAATAGATGTAATAAACGAAGGTATAATAAAAGGTTCGTTAGATGATTTTGATAGCAAAAGCATTTCTATAGGAAGAGATTTGGCTTTAAATTTAGATGTTAGTATAGGAGACGAAATTACATTAATGTCTCCTAGTGGAATTTCAACAATTATAGGCAACCTTCCAAAACAGGAAACTTTTTTAATATCATCAATTTTTACAAGTGGTCTGTCAGATTTTGATCAAAATATTATTTTTCTTACAATAAGTGATGCCAAAAACTTATTTAATATTGGTAATGAAGATAAAATTCTCGAACTTTTTTTAAAAAATCCAAATCAAATTGAAAGTTCAAAAAAAGAAATACAAAGAATATTTACTAATGAGTTTGTTTATACTTGGGCTGATCTTAATCAATCATTTTTTGGAGCTCTTAAAGTTGAAAGGAATGTTATGTTTATAATATTATCTTTAATAATAATTGTTGCTGCTTTTAATATTATTTCTGGTCTTACAATTCTTGTAAAAAATAAAACTAAAGAAATTGCAATATTAAGATCGCTAGGCGTCTCACAAATCTCTATAACAAAAATATTCTTTCTAGTTGGTTTTACCATAGGCACTCTTGCAACAGTCTTTGGAGTTATTTTAGGAGTGTTGTTTTCTTTTTATATTGAAAATATTCAAATTTTCTTTTCAGATTTTTTTAATCTCAGTTTATTTCCTGAAGAAATATATTTTTTAAGTCAAATGCCATCAGAAATAGACTTCAATTTAATTATGCTAATAGCTCTTTGTTCTATAATAGTTACATCTGTAGCTTCAATATTTCCTTCCATTAAAGCATCAAAATTAGATCCAATAAAAGCTCTTAAATATGAATAACATTATTGAAACAAAAAAACTTTCAAAGAGTTATTTTTTAAATAAAAAATTGAATGTTCTAAATAATATAAATATAAAAATTAAAAAGGGAGATTTAGTAGCTTTACTAGGTCCATCAGGCTCAGGAAAATCTACCTTATTACATTTATTAGCTTTATTAGATCGTCCTAGCACAGGTGAAATCTATTTTGACTCAAAAAAGATATCATTATTATCAGAAAAAAGTAAAGATAATATCCGAGGTAATAAAATTTCTATAATCTATCAACAAAATAATTTGTTAAATGATTTTTCAGCCTTAGAAAATGTTGAGATTGCATTAATTTCAAGTGGCACTACACAAAAAAAATCAAGCTTACTAGCCAAAGCATTATTAAGCCAAGTTGGTTTATCCAAAAGATATAATCATTTTCCTGCAGATTTATCGGGTGGCGAACAACAAAGAGTTGCAATAGCAAGAGCGCTAATAAATGAGCCAGAACTTATCTTAGCAGATGAACCCACTGGCAGTTTAGATAGATTTAATTCTAACGAAATTTTTAATTTTTTTTTAAAAATGAAAACTAAAAAAAGAACAATTATTTATGCAACTCACAATAGACAACTTGCTGATAAAGCAGACTACAAGTTATCAATTATAGATGGTAGTATTAGACGCGTAAATGGATAAAAATCTTATTAAACAATTTAATCATTTTAAAATTCATTCTCAGTATTCAATTTGTCAAGGAGCAATAAAAATTGATGATTTAAAACATTATTGTAAAATAAATAAAGTTCCTGCTATCGGATTAAGCGATTCAGCCAATCTTTGTGGAGCTTTAGAATTTGCAGAAAATATTTCAAAAGTAGGTACTCAGCCAATTATTGGCACACAAATTAATTTTTTTTTTAAAGAAAATTTAGGATTTTTACCATTAATTGCTAATAATATTGAAGGATATAAAAAAATTGTAAATCTATCCTCTAAATCATATCTGGAAAATAATTCAATGAGTGATCCTCATTGCAAAATAGATGATTTATTTGATAACAGGGGCGGATTTACTCTTCTTACAGGTACAATAAATGGATTATTTGGAAAACTTTTAGCAAAAGGTTTTGAAACAGAAATACATGAATTATTTATTAAATTTAGAGATCATTTTAAAGATAATTTTTATATTGAAATTCAAAGGCATAATGATGAAAACGAAAAAGAATTTGAGAATTTTTTATTAAAAAAGTCTAAAGAATTAGAAATTCCATTAATAGCATCACATGAAGTTTTTTATTTAAATCAAGAAATGTACGAGGCACATGATGCATTACTTTGCATTGGTGAAAAAACCTATGTTACAGAAAAAAATAGATTAAAATATTCTAATCAGCATTATCTAAAAAGCTCAGAAGAGATGAAAATTATTTTTCAAGACCTTCCTGAAGCCTTAGAAAATAATTATAATTTTCCTTATAGGTGTAGTTATAAACCTAATTTCTCAATTCCAATACTTCCAAATATTAAAAGTAATGAGAACTTGAGTGTAGATGAGGAATTAAATGAATTGGCATTAAAAGGATTAGAAAATAAATATAAAGAATTTGTTTTTAAAAAAAATGAAAAAAGTTATGAGATTTACCATAAACGACTTTTGCACGAATTAAATATAATTAAATCAATGAAATATTCTGGTTATTTTTTAATTGTTTCTGATTATATCAAATGGGCAAAAAGTAAAAATATTCCCGTAGGTCCAGGTCGTGGATCAGGAGCTGGTTCTTTGGTGGCATGGTGTTTATCAATAACAAATATTGATCCTATCAAATTTGGTTTAATATTTGAAAGATTTTTAAACCCAGATAGAATTTCTATGCCAGATTTTGATATAGATTTTTGCGAAGAAAAACGTGATTTAGTTTTTGGATATTTGAAAGAGAAATATGGAAATAGTGTCGCTCATATAATTACTTTTGGTAAACTTAAAGCAAGAATGGCCATAAGAGATATAGGAAGAGTTCTTGGTTTCCCTTATGGTTTTGTAGATCAAATTTCAAAAATGATTCCATTTGATCCATCCAGACCTATTGGATTAAAAGAATGTGTGGCTAATGAACCACGAATTCAAAAAATGATGAAAGACGATTCTAAAGTTAAAAAACTAATTGATTTATCTCTTAAGTTAGAGGGGTTAAATAGAAATGTTGCAACTCATGCGGCAGGAGTAGTTATTGCAGAAAAAAATCTATCAGAAACTGTTCCTCTATATAAAGATTTATCTTCAAATTTATTACTACCCTCAACACAATTTGACATGTATTCAGCAGAAAAAGCAGGTTTAATAAAATTTGATTTCTTGGGTTTAAGAACTTTAACTGTAATTGATAAAACACAAAAATTAATTAATAAAAACAAAATTGCTATAGATGTAAATAAAATTAATTATGAAGATCAAAAAGTTTTTGATCTTTTATCAAGTGGTTTTACAGTTGGATTATTTCAACTAGAAAGTTCTGGCATGCGTGAAGCCTTAGTACAAATGAAACCTAATAGATTAGAAGATATAATAGCTCTCGTAGCACTATATAGGCCTGGTCCAATGAGCAATATATCAGTCTATAATGACTGTAAACACAAGAGAAGAGAACCCGACTATCTTCACCCAAAACTTAAAAAAATATTGGAGCCAACTTATGGTGTAATAATTTATCAAGAACAAGTTATGCAAATAGCACAAACTCTATCAGGTTTCACCGCAGGTGAAGCAGATATTCTTAGAAGAGCAATGGGGAAAAAGAAAAGAGCAGAATTAGAAAAACAGAAAGAAAGATTTATTAATGGTGCTGTTAAAAATGGTATAAAAAGGGATGTTGCAGCTGGAATTTTTTTAAAAATTGAACCTTTTGCTGAATATGGTTTCAATAAAAGTCACGCAGCTGCATATGCAGTCATAGCTTATCAAACTGCTTTCCTGAAAACTTATTATCCAGGAGAATTTTTTGCAGCATCTATGTCGTCAGAATTAGCTAATCAAAACAAATTAAGTGAATTTTATGAAGAATTGAAAAGATTAAAAATTAATACACAAAGACCATGCATTAATAGCTGTTTTGCAGAATTTAAATCAACTAAAGATAAATTTTATTATGCACTCGGTGCAATAAAAAGTGTTGGATTTGAAGCTATTAATCAAGTTGTATTAGAAAGAGAAAAAAATGGAAAATTTAAATCTATTAATGATTTTATTAATAGAGTTGATCCTAAAAATATGAATAAACTTCAACTTGAAGGACTTGTCAAAGCAGGAGCATTTGATGAAATTGAGACAAATAGAAAAGCTTTGTTAGAGTCTATACCTAATATAATATTATCTTCAAAATCTATTTCTGAAAATAAATTGAATAATCAAATAGATTTATTTTCTGATAATAATGAAGAAAAATTTCCATTAGAAGAAATAAATGATTGGAAATTTGAAGAAAGATTAACCAAAGAATTTGAAGCACTAGGTTTCTTTATATCGGATCATCCAATAAATGATTATAAGGAGATATTTGATATTTATAAGATAAAAAATTTTAGTGACTTTACATTATCTGAAGTTGATGAAGCAAACTTAGCTGCGACTATTTTAAAATTACAAGAAAAAAAAACTCAAAAAGGTACGTCATACGCTATTATTAAACTAACTGATTTGGGTGGAATTTTTGAACTATTTATATTTTCTGATATTTTAGAACAAAGTAGAAATATTTTAATAGAAGGTAATTCATTATTAATTACAGTTCTTCGAGACAAAGGTAATGAAGAAAATAGATTTAAAAGAATAAATGTAAGAAAGTTAATAAGCTTAAAAGAATTTTCAAATAAATCTTTTTCTAATATAGTTCTTGAAATATCAAATTATGATAATTTAGAAAAATTATCCCATTTAATTGGAACAAAAGGAGATACAAATGTTAAAATTAAAGTTAAAAGTGATAATAAAGATTTGGTATTTGAATTAGCTGATAAGCGTAAAATAAACAAAGATATATTAAAAATACTTAAAAAAGAGCCATATCTAAAAAGAATCAGCTATTAAATTAAGCTTGTATTTTTTCTTATATAATTATAAATGGTTGCATAAATATAAAACGCACACAGTCAGTGGCTTAATAGCCTCCGGTCCTTAAATGGAAATGATTGTGGAGGATTAACCGGGAAGATTATGAATATACCTAAAATAACATTACAACAATTATTAGAAGCGGGAGTACACCTCGGGCATAAAACCCTAAGATGGAATCCAAAAATGAAACCATATATTTTTGGGTCAAAAAACGCAGTTCATATAATTGATTTAACGCAAACTATAGAATTAATAAACACAGGATTAGTAAAAGTTTATGAAATCATAAAAAATGGTGGTCATATTCTTTTCGTTTCAACTAAAAAACAAGCATCAGAATCTATTGCAAATTTAGCTAAAGACACTTCACAATTTTTTGTAAATTATAGATGGCTTGGAGGAATGTTGACCAATTGGGGAACAATTTCTAATTCAATTAAAAAATTAGAAAAAATTAAATTAAACTTAAGCTCGGAAAATAGAGGGTTCACTAAAAAAGAATTACTTAAAATGAGTTTACTAAAAGATAAACTTGAAAGATCTTTAGGTGGAATATCGAAAATGAAAAAAATTCCTGATCTTATATTTGTTATAGATACTAACTATGAATCCCTAGCGATTAAAGAAGCAATAAAACTAAACATACCAATAATAGCAATACTTGACACTAACTCAGACCCTACGGGAATAGATTATCCAATTCCAGGGAATGATGATGCTAGAAGGGCTATTAATTTATACTGCGACTTATTAAAAGATACCATACTATCTGCTCAAAAAGATAATTCAGTAAATAAAAATGTAAATTTAAATAAAGATAAAGATAAAGATAACGATAAATCAGAAATTAAAGAATCTTCAAAGAAAAAAAAAGAAACCAAAAAAATTTCAAATAGACCAGACTCTGAAATTATTAAATAAATCTTTAAATGCCTAAGGAAAGTAATTTTGAAAATATTAAAAAATTAAGAGAGCTTACGGGTGCTGGATTTAAAGATTGTAATAATGCAATTAAAGAATCCAAAGGAGATATTGCAAAATCAATTGAGTATTTAAGGATTAAAGGAATAACTAAAGCTTCAAAAAAAATGGAGCGTTCAGCTAAAGAGGGTCTTATTTGTATTACGAATTCAAATGATGCTTCGTCAATAATTGAAATAAATTCCGAAACCGATTTTGTTGCAAAAAATGATGAATATATTAAATTTTGTGAAGAATTATCAAAAATTAATTTTAGCAAAAAAGGTAATATTAATGAATTAAAAAAAACTAAAATGTCTAACGGGATCATAGTTGAAGAAAATTTAGTTAATTTAATTTCTAAAATGGGTGAAAAAATTTCAATTTCAAGAAATGATTATATTCATCATGAAAAATCTTATAATTTTTCTTATGTACATAATTCTTTAAAAAATAATGTTGGTAAATTAGGAGTAGTAGTTTGCTTGCAAAGCAATGAATTAAATGACAGAATTTCTGATTTTGGTAAAAAATTAGCTATGCATATAGCGGCTTCAAATCCTTTAGCAATAGATGAAAAAAATATTGATTCAGAACTTTTAAATAAAGAAAAAAAAATGATTAATGATGAATTGAAAAATTCTGACAAATCAGAAAATATAATTAAAAAAATTTCAATTGGGAGACTTGAAAAATTTAAACAAGAAAATACTTTATTAAATCAATATTGGGTAATAGATCCAAAAAAAAAGGTTAAAGAAATACTAGAAGATTTTAAATCAGGCATTATAATTAAAGGTTTTGTGAGATATAAAATAGGTGAATAAGAATGTTTGATAAAAACAAGTACAACCAAAAAATGAGTAAAACTTTAGATGTATTTGTGACAGAATTATCTGGTATTAGAACGGGTAGAGCAAATGCTAGCATGTTAGATTTAATCAGAGTTGAAGTTTATGGTCAAAAAATGCCCATTAATCAATTAGGCACCATTACTGCTCCCGAACCAAGAAAAATAAATATACAAGTTTGGGATTTAAACAATGTTAGTTTAATTGACTCGTCTATAAAAAAATCTGAACTAGGACTTAATCCACAAATTGATGGTCAGTTAATTAGGATTCCAATTCCAGATTTAAGCGAAGAGAGAAGAACAGAATTAAAAAAAATAATCAAAACTTTAGGTGAAAAAAATAAGATATCTATAAGAAATATAAGAAGGGAAGCAAACGATGAATTGAAATCTCTTCTTAAAGATAAAAAAATCAGTGAAGATGAAAATGAGAAGTATGAAAAAGAAATTCAAACACTTACTGATAATGAAACTAAAAAAATTGATGATAAAATTTATCAAAAAGAAAAAGAGATAATGAAAATATGAACCCAGTTAAACATGTTGCCATTATTATGGATGGCAATGGAAGATGGGGAATAAACAGAAAAAAATCAAGAAAGATTGGTCATGAACAAGGTCTCAAAAATATAGAAAAGATTATAAAATTTTCATTAAAGAAAAAAATTTCATATTTAACTCTATACACATTTTCTACAGAAAATTGGAAAAGACCCAAATATGAAATAGCTTATTTATTTAACCTTTTGCATAATTATTTGAAAAAAAACATTGATGATATCCATAAACAAAATATCAAAATTATTTTTACAGGTATTAAAAAAAAATTTGCACCAGCATTAAAAAAAGCCATTAAAAAATCTGAAATTAAAACATCAAAAAATAATAAATTGTTTGTTAATATCGCTTTAAATTATGGCTCTAAAAGTGAGATAATAGCTAGTGTTAAAAAGATAATTAAAGAAAAAAAAATAATAAATCAAACAAATATTGAGAAAAATCTTTTTACATCAGAAATGCCAGATCCAGATATTCTAATAAGAACAGGAGGCCGAAAAAGATTAAGTAATTTTTTACTTTGGCAACTAGCGTATTCAGAATTGTTTTTTGTTGACAAGTTATGGCCTGACTTCAATACAAAAGATTATTCTAAAATATTAAATAAATTTATAAATATTAAAAGAAATTTTGGCAATATCTAATGAACTTAAAATTAAAAAAAAGAATAACTACTTCTGTTATATTATTTCTGTTAACAATATTTTGTATCTTTATAAATCCTTATGTTTTTATAATTGCTATAATTATAGTTTCATATTTATCTTGGCATGAAACAAATTATCTTATTAATTCCATAAATAAAAGTGCTACTAACTGGCAACATGTTGCTTTCAATCTAACAACACTTTTTTATGCATTTGGTATATTTACTGTTTCAGCTATAGGATTATATTTTTTATTAGGTCCAGTTTTTTTTCTTTATGCTTTATCTGTATGTATTTGTTCTGATATAGGTGGCTACATTATAGGAAAAAATATTGGTGGTAAAAAGTTAACAAAGATTAGTCCTAATAAAACTATTTCAGGAAGTTTAGGTTCATTTTGTTTCTCTATGTTACCTTTGTTAGTATTTAACAATTTCGATAAATTTGAATATTCTTTATATTCAATTGATAATTTTTTATTTTGTTTAAAAGTTTCTCTAGTTTGTCAATTAGGAGATTTATTTGTTTCTTATTTTAAGAGAAAGGCAAAAGTAAAAGATACTGGCAGAATACTACCTGGTCATGGAGGCATACTTGATCGTATAGATGGAATAATTTTTGCAGTACCATTTGTATTTATGTCCATAGTTGGTTTTAACAATTTTTATGAAAAATATTTTGATATTTTTTTTGCAATTAAAAACTAATGAAAATAAAAATTGCTATACTTGGATCTACAGGCTCTATAGGAAAATCTACAATAAAAATTATTAAAGATAATCCAAAAAATTTTGATGTAGTTTTACTTACAGCAAATAATAATTATAAAGAATTGGCAAAACAAGCTAATGAGCTAAAAGCTAAAAATTTAATTATTAATAATCCAAAAATTTTAAAAAAATTAAAAAACAAAATTAAAAATAAAAATATTAAAATTCATGAAGACCTAAAAAATTTTTCCAATAAATATAAAAAAAAAATTGATTATACTATGTGCTCTATATCAGGACTTTCTGGACTACAACCTACATTAGAAGCAATAAAATTTAGTAAAAAAGTTGCTATTGCCAATAAAGAATCAATTATTTGTGGCTGGAGTTTAATAAATAAAAAATTAAAAAAATATAAAACAAATTTTATACCTGTTGATTCTGAACACTATTCTATTTGGAATTTGGTACAAGATTATAAAAATAGTGAAATAGAAGAAGTAATAATTACTGCTTCTGGTGGACCATTTTTAAATTTACCAATTAATGACTTTAAATATATTAGAGTTAAAGATGCCATTAATCACCCAAACTGGAGAATGGGTAAAAAGATTTCTGTTGATTCAGCTACACTGATGAACAAAGTTTTTGAAGTAATTGAAGCTTTAAAAATTTTTAAAATTGACAAAAAAAAATTTAAAATATTAATTCATCCAAAATCTTATGTGCATGCAATAATTAAATTTAATAATGGATTAACAAAAATTTTACTACATGATACAAATATGAAAATACCTATTTTTAATTCCATTTATAGTGAAAAAAAAAATAAGAGAATTACAACTAAAAAAATAAATTTAAAAATATTAAATAATCTAAATTTATCAGAAGTAAACTTGAAAAAATTTCCTTCTGTAAAAATACTAAATAAAATATCAAAGCTTAATTCGCTTTTTGAAACAGTACTAGTTTCTGCCAATGATGAATTAGTAGATTTATTTCTTAGCAAAAAGATTTCATTTAATCAAATTGTTATAAAATTGAATAAAATAATTACTAATAAATTTTTTATTAAATATAAAAAAAAGGTGCCAAAATCAGTTAATGATATATATAAACTTAATAATTTAGTTAGGTTGAAAACTAAGTCTTTAAGTGTATGATTGTTTTTCATGAAGAAATTTATTTTTTATTTTATCTTAGTTTTTACACTTACAACTATTTCTAATGCAGAAATAGTTAAAAAAATTAATGTTACTGGAAATGATAGAATTGCTGATGAAACGATAATTGTTTTTGGTGTTATTATTAAAAATGAAAATTATGATGCAAAAAAACTTAATGATGTTTTAAAGAATTTATACCAAACAGACTTTTTTTCTGATGTAAAATTGAATTTAAAAAATAATGTTTTAAACATTATTGTAAGTGAAAACCCAATTATTCAAAATATTGTTTTTAATGGTCTTAAAGCAAAAAAATTTAAAGATGCGATTTATGAAATTATTGTATTGAAAGAAAAAACTTCATTCACTACAAACAAATTTAATCAAGATATTAACAATATTAAAAACGCCTTTAGAAATTCAGGTTATTATTTTGTTGAAGTAGAAGCTTATAAGAAAGTATTAGCTAATAATTCTATGGACTTAATTTATGAAATAGATTTAGGTGAAAAAGCTAAAATTGCCAAAATAGAATTCATTGGAGACAAAATTTATAAAGATAGCAAATTAGGTAACATAATTCTTTCTGAAGAGACAAGACCCTGGAAATTTATATCAAGAAGAAAATTTTTAGATGAACGAAGAATATCATCAGACCAAAGATTGCTAGAAGTTTTTTATAAAAACAATGGTTATTATGATGTTAAAATTAACACTACCAATGTAAACTATTTAGAAAATGAAGGTTTTGTTTTAACATTTAATATTAGTGCAGGTACTAGATATAAATTTTCTGATTTATCAATAAATTTATCTGATGATTATACTAAAGACGACTTTTTAGAAATTGAAAAAAAACTAAGTAAATTAAAAAATAAATATTATTCTTTAAATAAAATAAGAAAAATTCTTGATAAAATAAATAAACTTTCTGAAATTAAAGATTATCAATTTCTTACCTCAGAATTGGTTGAAACTACAGATGGCGATAAAATTTCAATTGATATTAATATAGGGCAATCTGAAAAATATTTTGTTGAAAGAGTTAATATTGTAGGAAATTCTATAACTAATGATAATGTTATAAGAGGAGAATTGTTGGTTGATGAAGGTGATGCTTATAATTCTTTAATTTTAAATAGATCTTTAAATAATTTAAGATCTAGAAATATTTTTGCATCAGTTAAAGAAACAACTAAACAAGGCTCAACTCCAGATTTAAAAGTTATTGAAATTGAAATTGAAGAAAAAGCAACTGGTGAAATAGCTATCGGAGCTGGTATTGGTACTTCAGGTGGAACAATAGGTTTTAACCTTTCAGAAAATAATTTTATGGGCAAAGGTATTGTTCTGGATACAGATCTTAATATTACTACAAACAAAATTACTGGAAGATTTTCTATCCAAAATCCAAATTATAATTATTCTGGAAATTCTGTAACCACAACTATAGAAAGCACTAGTGTAGATAGATCAGCCGAATTTGGTTATCAAACAGATAAAACAGGTATATTTCTATCAACTTTTTTTGAGCAATATGAAGATATTTATTTAGCACCTGAAATTTCAGTAAATTATGAAAGTTTACAGACCGATGATAAAGCATCAAGTGCTATGAAAAAACAAGCAGGCACTTTTTTTGATTCATATTTATCGTATAGTATTGTTAGGGATAAAAGAGACCAAAAATTTAACACTACTGAAGGAAATAGATTATTATTTACTCAAACAGTGCCAGTATATTCTAGTTCACCAAATATTGTAAATGGTTTGGATTATTCAACTTATTATCCACTAAAAGATAGTATTATTGCTTCAATAAAATTTTATTCAAGGGCTATAAATTCATTATCAGCAAGTGACGATGTTAGACTATCAAAAAGATTACATATTCCTGAACGAAGACTTAGGGGTTTTGAGAGAGGAAAAATTGGTCCTACAGATAGTGGAGATTATATTGGTGGAAATTATGCGAGCGCTTTAAGCTTCAACACCGCTTTTCCAAAATTATTTTCTGGTTTGCAAAATGCTGATTTCAGTTTATTTCTAGATGCTGGAAATGTGTGGGGTGTAGATTATGATAAGAAGTTAGATGGTGCTAACAAAATTCGATCTGCATTTGGTTTATCTGCCACTTGGCATACTGTGATGGGACCGTTAAGTTTTTCTTTATCACAAGATTTGAGTAAAACTAGTACTGATGTCCCGGAGAGCTTTAGATTTAATCTAGGAACAACTTTTTAATGAAATATATTGTAAAATTTTTTGTAATTACATTTTTTGTATTTTATTTTACTTATACATTTGCAGAAGAAAAAATAGTTTTTATAAATATGGATCTTCTATTAAATGAAAGTAAAGTGGGGAAATCAGCACAAAATAAACTTGAAAAACTTCATAAAAGTAATTTGGATTATTTAATGAAAATACAAAACCGATTAAAAGAAGAAGAAAAAGATATTTTATCTAAAAAAAATATTCTTAAACAAGAAGAATTTGAAGCAAAAATTAATAAACTTCGTGAAGATGCAAAAGAATATCAAAATTCTAGAGTTAAGTTGACAAATGAGCTTACACAAAAAAGAACAGAAGTTACCCAAAAAATTCTTAATGAAATAAAACCTCTTTTAGCTAAATATCTTGAAGAAAATTCAGTTTCTTTTATTTTAGATAAAAAAAATGTAATAGTAGGTAAAACAAATTCAGATATTACAAATATAATTATAAAACAATTGGATAATAAGCTTCCTAAAATCGAGATTAATTAAATTAATGCATCATGGTGTTTTTTTTAAAAAAAATGGCCCTTTCTCTTTAAGAGAAGTTTTAGATTATTGTGAAATCAAAATTACCGATAGTGATAAACTAGAAAAAAAAATTTTTGATATTTCTACAATAGAAAGTTTAAAAGAAAATTGTATTACTTTTTTAAATTCTCCTAAATACAAAAATGTGTCCATTAATACTAATGCCATTGCTTGTATTACTACATTGAGCTTACAAAATTTTTTACCTAGCTCATGTACTAAAATTATAGTTAAAAATGTTTTATTTACTGTAGCAAAAGTTTCCAAATTATTTTATCCAGAAGCGGACATTGATCAAATAGATAGATCTTTACAGTCAGCAGATAAATTATCTCATAAATATCCTGATGTTAAATTTGGCAAAAATGTTTTAATTGGTGAAAATGTTAAGATAGGAAAAAACTCTTCTATAGGAAGTAATACAATAATTGAACATGATGTGATTATAGGGAAGCATTGTCTTATAGGATCTGATGTTGTTATAAAAAATACTATTACTGAAGATCTTGTTTATATAAGTGATGGTGCAAAGTTAGGACAAAAAGGTTTTGGATTTATTCCTGACAAAACTAAAAATTTTAGATTTCCACATATCGGTATTGTATATTTAAAAAAAGGTGTAGAGATTGGTACTTCATGTACTATTGATAGAGGTTCGATAACCAATACATCAATTGGAGAAAATACTTTTTTAGATAATCAAGTACATATTGCCCATAATGTAAAAATAGGAAAAAACTGTATGATTGCTGGGCAAGTTGGTATAGCTGGAAGTTCTGTTGTAGGAGATAATGTTGGTATTGGTGGTCAAGCTGGGATATCTGGCCATTTAAAAATTGGAAACAATGTTAAAATCGGTGGTGGTAGTGGAGTCATTAAAGATATACCTGATAATAGCAAAGTAATGGGCTACCCTTCAGTTAATTTTAGAAATTTTATAAAAAAACTTGAGGCATAATGTCTGAAAAATCTATTGGTCTAGAAGAAATAAAAAAATTATTACCACATCGAGAACCAATGCTTTTAATTAAAGAACTAAGAAATATTGTACCTCTAAAATCCGCAACTGGAATAGTTGATGTAAAAAAAGATTCTTTTTTTGTAAATGGACATTTTCCAGGACAACCCGTAATGCCAGGTGTGTTTATTGTAGAAGCATTTGGACAAACAGCAGCAGCTCTTACGGCTCATGGAATTGATCCTAAAACATATGAGAATAAGCTTGTTTACTTAATGAGTGTCGAAAAAGCAAAATTTAGAAGCCCAATTTTTCCAGTTTGTGAATTAAAATTGGAAATAGAAGCAATCAGATCTCATGGAAGAGTATGGAAATATAAGGGTGTAGCTTTAGTAGATGATAAAAAAATGGCTGATGCAGAATGGTCAGCAACTATAGTAGATAGAGATAAATAAATATGATTCATAAAACAAGTGTAATTGATAATAAATCTAAAATTGCAAGTTCAGCAAAAGTTGGACCTTATACAGTTATTGGTCCTAATGTAGAGATTGGCAATGATGTAGAAATTCATTCACATGTTAATATTTCAGGAAATACTAAAATTGGCGATGGAACAAAAATTTTCCCTTTTGCGAGTATTGGTACAGATCCACAGGATCTAAAATATAAAGGTGAAAATACCAAATTAGAGATTGGGAAAAATAATAAAATTAGAGAATATGTTACTATAAACCCTGGTACATCTGGAGGAGGAGGATTAACTAAAATAGGTGATAACTGTTTATTTATGATTTCTTCTCATATAGCACATGATTGTAATATTGGTAACAATGTGATTATAGCAAATAATGTTCCTCTAGGAGGACATGTTACTATTGAAGACAATGTAGTGATAGGTGGTAATTCAGCCGTCCAACAATTTACTAGAATTGGGAAGTTAGCAATGATTGGAGGAATGACAGGAGTTTTAAATGATGTAATTCCATTTGGTTTATCAATTGGAAACAGAAATTATTTACAAGGATTAAATTTAATTGGTCTAAGAAGAAGCAGTTATGACAATAAAGATATTTTAGGTCTTATTGAAGCTTACAAAGAAATTTTTTTGACAGAAAATCTTAATGAAAATTTGAGTAAATTAAATGGCGTATTTAAAGAAAATCCATTGGTAAAAGAAGTAATTAATTTTATTACGAAAGATAAAAAAAGATCTATTTGTACACCATTTTCAAAAGAGTAAGATGATCGGCTTGATATTTGGAGAAACAAATTTTCCAAATGAAATTTTAAGAAAAATAAAAAAAAGAAAGTTAAAGTATTTAATTATTGATTTAACAAAGAGAAAAAAATTCAAAAAAGATAAACACTTTTATAGCGTTTCAATCGGTCAATTTGGAAAGATAATTAAAATACTTAAAGAAAACAGATGCAAAAAAGTTTTGTTTGCAGGCAAGGTAATAAAGCCAAATTTTTCAAAACTTAAATTGGATTTAAAAGGAATTTATTATATTCCAAGAATTATCAAAAGCTCAAAACTAGGTGATGCGGCAATTTTAAGAGAAATAATTAAAATATTAAAACAGG
>CAJVZX010000003.1 GCA_913020625.1 uncultured Pelagibacterales bacterium | reverse complement strand
ATTTAATTTTATATTTCCAGAAGTTTTTACTACAGAACTACTTTTTTTATAAGTATAAAATATTTTATTACTTTTAAATTCTACATTTTTATTTACATTAATAACTTTTTTAAATTCATTAATATTATCAGAATAAAAAGTAATGTTATTAATCATTCCCTCACCTTCTATTTGAAAATCTTGCAATTTAATAAATTTTTCAAGCTTAAAATTTATTTTATTATTTAAATTAAAATCTAAATTAGAAAAGTTAATATTATATTTTTCTAAAGATAGATCAAAATTTATTAATAGATCATTAATATTATCTAATTTACCTTTGATATTTGTGTCAGCTTCTACATATAAATCGTTTAATTTTTTTTTTAATATTATTTGCGTTGATTGGAAGTCGACATCAAATAATTTTACATCTTTTATATTAAATTTAAAAATATCTTTTTTTATTTCAAAATTTGAATTAATATTTTTTATTTGATATTCATCTAATAAATTTACTTCTACATTAATAATTTTTCCTTTAATTTCATAATTATCTAACAATTTTCCATCCTTATTAAAAAATAAAATTGTCTCTGCTTCAACATTTCCTTTCTTTATTGAATTATTTAAAATGAGAAGAGCTACTGAGCTGTCTATTGACCTTATAAATTTTGTTAATTTTTTTAGTTCAACCTTACTTAATTTCAATTCAATATTTTTTAAAGCAAACTCGCCTTTTATGTATGATTTTAAGGACAAATTGGAATTAATTTTTCTAAATAAAAGTTCATTATTTTTCGATACAATTTTAGGTTGAATAAGTTTTATTTTTAAATCTAGTTTTTTAGGGTCTAATAATAATTTAACTTTATCAAATTTTAAAAGTAGATTTTGATTATAATTTTTTACTTTATTTTCAATTAAATTATTAAAAGATTTTGTTTCAATCCCAACTGTTGATAAATACAATATAATTGAGATAACTATGCCAAGTAATATTATTAAAATCGAAGATATCCATTTAATCATTTAACTTTTTAACCTAAATAAAGAATTTTCCAAAAAATCATTTATATCGCCATCTAAAACTTTATCTGGATTAGTATTTTCATAATTGTTTCTTAAATCTTTTACTAGTCTATATGGTTGTAAAACATAAGATCTGATTTGATGTCCCCATCCAATATCAGCCTTGTTGCTTTCCAAATCTTTCTGATCATTACTTTTTTTTTGTAATTCATGTTCGTATAAACGAGCCTTTAACATATTTAAGCAAGTTTCTTTATTTTTATGTTGTGATCTTTCATTTTGACATTGTACAACTATATTAGTTGGCATATGTGTTATTCGAACAGCACTGTCAGTTGTATTTACATGTTGTCCACCTGCACCACTAGAACGATATGTATCAATTCTTAAATCTTTTTCTATAATTTCAACACTAATTGAATCATCTACTACAGGATAAACCCACACACTTGCAAAACTTGTATGTCTTCTTGCACCCGAATCAAATGGTGATATTCTTACTAATCTATGAACTCCGGATTCAGATTTTAACCATCCATAAACATACGGTCCATAAATTTTGATTATGCTAGATTTTAAACCAGCTTCATCACCCTGATGTTCGCTTATAATTTCAGATTTAAATCGATTTTTATCAGCCCATCTTAAATACATTCTTCTAAGCATAGCTGCCCAATCTTGACTTTCTGTTCCACCAGCACCAGCGTGAATTTCTAAATAGGTATCCAAAACATCATTTTCACCAGATAAAAAGCATTTTATTTCTGTTTTTTTAATTTCTGAAAGAAGTAAATTTGAACTTTTTAAACAATCATGAACTACATCTAAATTTTTTTCATTTAATGCTAATTTCATTAAATCTTCAATATTATTAATTTCATTTTCTGAATTCAGATAACTCTTATAAATCCCTTCAAAAAAATTTGTTTCTTTAATAATTTTTTGAGCTGAAATTTTATTTTTCCAAAATTTATCTTCCAAAGATTTTTTATGATTTATTGATATTTTTTCTCTAATATTATTTGATTCAAAGATACTCCTTGATATTCAAATTTGTTTTTTTAATTTTTTCAATTACTGAATTAAGTTCTAAATCATCCATAAAATTAATAAAATTTAACTATTCTTTTTTGTTTTTTACCAAAACTGCTAAGTAAAAAACTATTATAATTGTCGTTTGTTTCCAATTCATTTAAATTCTTATCTTTATAAGACTCATATATTGTTTTGCTTGATTTAACATTAGATTTTTTTCCTGTTCTACTATTAACTACCATCATTGTTATTCCTTCAGGAACCTTAAAAGGTAAAGCATCCTTTTTTGTTATTGTGTTTACGATAAAATTTTTGAATATTGGCATTGCTGTTCTAGATCCAGTTTCATATTTTCCTAATGATTTTGGTTCATCCATTCCAACATAAACTCCAACTACTAAACGAGATGTAAACCCAACAAACCAAGTATCAGTGTTATTATTGGTAGTGCCAGTTTTTCCTCCAAGATTAAGTTTTAATTTTTTTAATTTTTTTCCTGTTCCTCTTTGAATTACACCTTCCAATAAAGTAACAACTTGATAAGAAGTATCTGGACTTAATATTTGTTCAAAATTATCCTCTATTTTTGGTATTTCATCACTTAAATAAGAAATTTCCTCACATTTTTTACAAATTCTTTTATCTGAATTAAAAATAGTTAATCCAGATCCATCTTGAATTCGGTCAATAAATATTGGTTGAATTTTTTTTCCTCCGTTTACAAAAGTACAATATGCAGAAGTTAATTTTAATAAAGTTGTTTCTTCAGAACCAAGTGAAATTGATATTAGTTTTTTAGGATTTTTATAAATTTCCAATTTTTTTGAAAAATCTGTTATTTTTTTTATTCCTAAATCTAGTGCTATTCTTACAGTCATTAAATTTCTAGATTTTTCTATTCCTGTTCTCAAAGTAGATGGGCCATAAAATTTTTTTCCATAATTTTCAGGTTTCCACAATTTTAAATCAAAACCTTGTTCCAAGACCATTGGAGCATCTAGAATAAGTGTTGATGGTGTATAACCATTTTCTAAAGCCAATGCATAAACAAATGGTTTAAATGCTGAACCTGGTTGCCTAAATGCTTGCGTAGCTCTATTAAATTCACTTAAACGATAACTAAAACCACCAACCATAGATAAAACTCTTCCAGTATATGGATCCATTACTACAATAGAGCCATTTACTTCTGGCAGTTGTTTTAATTCCCAAAAATTTTTTTTGATTCTTTGTACATAAATTATATCTCCAATTTTAAAAAGTGTATTGAAATCTTTTTTAGTCCAACTAATATTCTCCAATAATATTTTTCCTATTTCATTATTATCAATTTGAATCTTAATACTAAAATCATTAATTTTTAATACTTTTGCTAAATTCCAATTAATAGAATTTTCTAAAAAAAATTTTTTAACATCTTCATCTTTGTGCCAATTATTATTATTTATCTTATTTGTTAAAACTCCTCTCCAGCCTTTCCTGCGATCATATAATTCTAAACCTTGTCTTAAGGCTTTAATTGCTTGAATTTGAAAAACAGGATTAATTGGAGTTTTAATATGTAAACCTTCTTTATAAATTTTATCAAAACCATAGTCTTTTAATAATATTCTTCTTACTTCTTCAGAATAATAATTAGAATCTTCAAATAATTTGATTTTCCTCTGTTTTAAATTAATTGGTTTATTTTTTAAATTTTCGTATTCTTTTTTTTTAATGTAATTATTTTCATACAAATTATTGACTACAATATTTCTTCTTTCCATTGCCAATGTAGGAGATTTAAATGGATTATATTTACTTGGAGCCTTGGGTAGAGCAGCTAATAATGCTGCTTCTTCAAATTCGAGTTTACTTATTGATTTATCAAAATATTCTAAACTAGCTGCGGCCACACCATAAGTGCCTTGTCCTAAATAAATTTCATTTAGGTAAAGTTCCATTATTCTTTTCTTTGAAAGGGCTCTTTCAATTCTAAAAGCGAGGATAGCTTCTTTAATTTTTCTACTTATACTTACTTCATTTGATAATAAAAAATTTTTTGCAACTTGTTGGGTAATTGTTGATGCTCCTTCCAATCTCTTAGAAGTTAAAATATTGTGTATGTTTTTTACAACTGCTCTTACAATTCCTTTGGCATCTATTCCGGGGTGATTAAAGAAATTTTTATCCTCTGCAGATAAAAATGAATATAATACTTTATCAGGTATGGATTCATAAGGTACAAATATTCTTTTTTCAGTAGAGAATTCCGAAATCAATTCACCATTACCTGCATAAACTCTGCTAGAGACTGGTGGTTTATAATTTTTCAAAAACTTATAGTCTGGAAGATCATTTGAAAAAATCCATAAAATAAGAAAAACACCAAAAAACGAAAGCAATAAAATCGCAAATAAGAATACTAATGTTTTTTTAATAAATTCTATCATAATCTTAGATAATTAAATTAATTTGTCTTTCTTTAGGCAAAATTTTAATATATTGTTCATTTATCAACAAAAATTATTTAATAAAATGAACTTCTTACCAAATAAACACATTAAAATTAATCAAGCAAAACTATGGAAAAAAATTTATACATTGATGCATCGCATCCAAATGAAATTAGAATTGTTGTTAAATCTAATAATTATATTGAAGACTACGAGCACGAAAGTAAAACAAGCGATTTAATAAAAAATAATATTTATTTAGGCAAAATTAGTAGAATAGAGCCATCTTTACAGGCAGCTTTTATAGATTTTGGAAGAGATAAACATGGTTTCTTGCCTTTCAATGATATACAGCCTGATTATTATCAGCTTCCACAATCTGATATACAAACTATAAAAAAAGAAGATGAAAAAATTAGAGAAGAATTAAAAGAAGAAAGTAAAAAATTAGAAGAAAATAACGCAAATGAAAATAATAATTTAGATCCACAAAATGAAATTAACAGTGTTGCTGAAGAATTAACAGTAAATGTATCAAATATAGAAAGAAATAAAGAAAACAACATAAATGAAAAAAGCATAACCTATTCCAGCAATACAAAATTCAATAATCGAAAAAACAATTTTGGCTCTAAACGTTATAAAATTCAGGAAGTACTTAAGCCCAATCAAATAATTTTAGTTCAAGTTTTAAAAGATGAAAGAGGACAAAAGGGAGCGGCACTTACAACTTTTATTTCTATAGCAGGTAAATATATTGTTCTAATGCCTAATACACCAAAGGGTGGTGGCATTTCGAGAAAAATCTCTAATTTTGTAGAAAGAAAAAAAATAAGACAAATTCTAAATACAATAACTATACCAAAAGAAATGGGATTAATAGTTAGAACGGCTGGTTCCAATAAAACTAAAAATGAAATTAATTATGATTTAGAAAATTTAATAAAAATTTGGGAAGATATTAAATCAAGTGCCGTTAATTCTTTTGCGCCGTCATTGATTCATGAAGAGAGTGATATAATTAAAAGAACGATAAGAGATATTTATGATGATGATACAAAAAATATAATTATTGAAGGAAATGATGCTTATAAAAAAGCTAAAAGTTTTATGAAATTAATTATGCCAAAAAATGTTAAATATATTAAAAAATATATAGGTAAGATTCCTTTATTTTATAAAGAAAACATAGAAAGTAAACTAAACCAAATTTATGATTCGTCTATAAAATTACAATCAGGTGGTTATCTTGTTATAAATCCAACAGAAGCGCTTGTATCAATAGATATTAATTCTGGAAGTGCTACAACAGAAACAGATGTAGAAAGAACTGCATTGGCCACAAACCTGGAAGCAGCAGAAGAAATTTCAAGACAAATAAAAATTAGAGATTTATCGGGGTTAATTATTATTGATTTTATCGATATGATAAATTTTAATAATAGAAGGAAAGTTGAAAGATGTTTAAAAGAAAAATTAAAAAATGATAGAGCTAGAGTCCAAATTGGAAGAATAAGTAATTTTGGTTTGATGGAAATGTCTAGACAAAGACTAAGAGAAAGTTCCATTAAATGGGAAATGGTCTTATCTATAAATTCTTTTGCTTCCAAAGTTATTAAATTAGCAGAAGAACAAGCAATTATAAATAAAGCAAAAATAATTAATATATTTGTTTGTGAAAAGGTAAATAAATTCCTTTTAGATAAATTTAAAGATGAAATAAAATATTGTGAAAAAAAATATAAAATCAAAATTGAATTAATTACTGATAATACATTAATAATTCCAGAATATAAAATTAAATTAATGAATAAGGGTAAGAAAGTAATTAAAAATTTAGAATTTAAAATTGTTGAAAAAACTTCACAAAGTGATTCAATAAAAAAACAAAAATCTCTGAATATACACAAGTTTCATAAAAAAAAATTTTCAAAGCAGTTTAAAAAATTTAATTATAAAAAAAATAAATTTATTAAAAGAAGAATTTCAAATTAAATTTTTTGTTGGTGATGATGCGCTAGCAAATAGTTTTTTATCCATTCGTCCTGCTAAATAAGATTTTCTTCCAGCAATAACAGCGTGTTTCATTGCTTCTGCCATCAAAATAGGATTTTTTGCCTCGGCTATTGCTGTATTAATTAACACACCATCACAACCTAGCTCCATAGCCACAGTTGCATCCGAAGCCTGACCAACTCCCGCATCTACAATTACAGGTACCCTGGATTGTCTTTTAATTAATTGAATATTTATTTTATTTTGTATCCCAAGCCCCGATCCTATAGGCGCAGCTAAAGGCATTATTGCAGCAGCCCCTACGTCCTCTAGCATTTTTGCCATTAAAGGATCGTCTGTACAATATACCATTACTTTAAAACCTTCTTTTACTAAAATTTCAGTAGATTTTATTGTTTCAATCATATTTGGATATAAAGTTTTTTTATCTCCTAAAACTTCAAGTTTAACCAGTTTCCATCCTCCCATTTCTCTTGCAAGCCTAAGGGTTCTTAAAGCGTCAAAAGAATTAAAGCAGCCCGCTGTATTTGGTAAATAAGTTATTTTTTTTGGATTTATATAATCCATTAAAGTAGTTTTTTTTTTATCCGTAATATTAACTCGTCTAACAGCTACAGTTACCATATCTGATCCAGACGCTTTTATTGCTTGGGCTGTTTCTTTAAAACTTTTATATTTTCCAGTCCCAACTATTAATCTAGATTTAAAAATTTTTTTTGCTACAGTAAATTTGTCGATCATAATTTAACCACCACCAATAAAATGAACTATTTCAATTCTGTCATTTTTTTTTAACTTAATATGACTGTATCTTTTTTTATCTGCTATCTGACCATTTAATTCAACAGCAGCTTTATTGTTATTTATTTTCAATCTTTTTAGCAGTTTATTAATAGTAAAACCACTTTCCACTTGGTAATTATTACCATTCAATTGAATTTTTAATTTTTTTGATATATTCATTCTTTAAATAAAATTTTATCCTAATGAAAGAAAATATAATAATAATTAATGGACCAAATCTCAATCTATTAGGTAAAAGAGAAAAGTCGCACTATGGTAATGTTACTTATTCTGAGCTAGAAAAAATTTGTTTAGAATATGCAAAAAATAAGGATATTAACGTAATTTTTAAACAATCAAACATAGAAGGTGAAATTGTAACCATAATACAGCAAGCTAGGGAAAAATATGACGGTTTAATAATAAATGCTGCTGGATTTACTCATACTTCAGTTGCTATTCGTGATGCATTAACTATTTTTAAAAAGCCTAGCATTGAACTACACATATCAAACATATACAAAAGAGAGGAATTTAGACATAAATCTTTGATAAGTGGCGTTGTAACCGGAATAATTTGTGGATTAGGAGTTAATGGTTATATTTTGGCCATAAATGCAATGCAAGAACTACTAAAAAATGCAAATAGATAAAAAAATAATAAAAAAATTAATAGAAGCTTTAGAAGATCTAAAAAAGTCATTAAAAAATAATGAGATCTCTATTGTTAATGACCAGGCCAAAGATGATATTGAAGTCTCTAAATCGGCAATAAAAAGTCCAATAGTCGGGACAGCATATCTTGCTCCTCAACCAGGAGCTAAGCCTTTTGTTTCAGTTGGAAAAAAAATCAAAAAAGGTGAAACTATAATAATAGTTGAGGCAATGAAAACTATGAATCATGTTCCTACCACATTAGATGGTGTTGTTAAGAAAGTTTGCGTAGAAGATGGCCAACCAGTTGAATTTGGTCAAACAATTATTGTTCTTGAGTAATGTTTAAAAAAATATTGATTGCAAATCGTGGAGAAATTGCAGTTAGGATAATAAGAGCTTGCAAAGAATGGGGTATTTCAACTGTAGCAGTGCACTCAGATGTAGACTCTGATTCTATGCATGTACGACTAGCAGATGAAAGTGTTTGCATTGGCTCTCATCAACCACAAAATAGTTATTTAAATATTCCTTCATTAATGTCTGCTGTTGAATTAACTGGGGCTGAAGCTATTCATCCTGGATATGGTTTTTTATCTGAAAATGCAAATTTTGCAGAAATAGTTAATAAACATGGAATTAAATTTATTGGACCCAGTCCTGAAATGATAAGAAATATGGGAAACAAAATTGAAGCAAAAAAAATTGCTAAAATTAATGGACTACCAGTTATTGAAGGATCTGATGGTGGAGTTAATTCTATTGCTGAGGCAAAGAAAATTTGTGATCAAATCGGATATCCAATACTTTTAAAGGCTGCTGGAGGTGGTGGAGGTAAAGGAATGAAAATAGTCGAAAAATCTGCACAATTAGAAGATTCTTTTTTAAATGCAAGATTGGAAGCTAAAAAATATTTTGGAAATGATGAATTATATATAGAAAAATTTTTTAAAAATCCTAGACATATTGAAGTACAAATTTTGTCGGGAAATAATCATACAATTCACTTATATGAGAGAGATTGTTCCGTTCAAAGAAGACATCAAAAATTAATAGAAGAAACACCAAGTCCAGTTTTAAAAAAAGAAACTAGAAAAGATTTATTAAACAAAACTGTAAAAATGATTGAAAAAATTGGTTATGAAGGAGCTGGGACTGTGGAATTTATTTATGAAGATGGAAAATTTTATTTTTTAGAGATGAATACTAGAATTCAAGTTGAGCACCCTGTGACTGAGGTTGTAACAGGTGTAGATATTGTAAAAGAGCAAATTTATATTGCACACTCTGGAAAAACAGCACTAAATCAAAATGATATTGAAACAAGAGGTCATGCAATTGAATGTAGAATAAATGCTGAAAATCCAAGTAAAAACTTTCAACCTTCGCCTGGAATTATTAATATTTGTCATCAACCTTCTGGTTTTAGAACAAGAGTGGATGGTTCAATTTTCCAAGGTTGTAAAATCACACCCTATTATGACAGTTTAATTTGCAAATTGATTTGTCATGGAAGAAATAGAACTGAAGCAATACAACGCGTTCAGAGATCTTTAGATGAATTTGTTTTGGAAGGAATTACCACAACAATAGATCTACATAAAAAAATTTTAAAACATAAAAAATTTTTAAATTCTGATTTTGATGTTAATTGGTTAGACCAAGAAAAATTTTATCAGACATTATAACAATTAACCAACCAAAGATCATAAACTGGATGATCAAAGGGTCTAAGAGATGGACTTGATGAAAATGTCCAACCATTAAATATAAAAACTTTATTATTTTTTTTTTGAGTAATATCTACTACTTGTAAATAAGCTATTGTATCGGGTGTATCATCAAATTCTGAAATTTTGCACTTGATTGGTTTGATTTGAAGATTTTCAAAATTTACCGTTTCGCCTATTTTAATTTTCAAAGTAGTAGTTTTCGCACTAATTTTATCTAGTGCTTTTATTTCAACTATTGGATCATTATAATTAGCATTTTCTAACTTTAAATTTATACCATTTTCTTCAAAGTATTTTTCTTCTTCCTTTGTAAGTTGAACTTCTTCAAAAGTGGATGGTAATTCATCCAATTGGTTAAGATTTATATCTTCTAATGAATAAACAAAATTAAATTTTATAAATAAAAGAACAAATAAAAAAAAACTAAATTTTCCAGGTTTCATATTTTTTTTTTATGTTTTTATTTTCAGATATTTTTTTAGGTCTATAAGTTTCTGAAGTTCCTGTTAAATTTTGTTGTCTTCTTTTTTCCCATGGATACTTATTTTTTTTAATCATTTCAAAATTTGGAATTTTGTTATTTAAAAAATGAATCCAAGAATACCAATCATTTGAAATTTTTGAAGCATTTATTTCATTAGCATAAATAACCCATCTTTTTCCTAATTTACTCTCATAGTATTTGTTTCCAAATTCATCAGTTCCTCTAAATTTTCCAAAAAATAATGTATATAACATTGTACCAATTGTTTGACGATTCCACCAAATAAAAATATTTCTAAAAAAATTTATCATTTTTAAAATTTAAAAAAGTATGTCAACATATTATATTCTATTATACATACACTTAAAAAGTGTAAAAATAAAATTAGACTAAATTATGTTTTTGTATATATACTAAACATAAGATTCAGAGAATAAATTATTACATATGTCAAAGTATTTAGTTGAAACATTCTACACTTGCAGCTTTAAAGTTAGTCATTATCTAAATAATTTGAATGAAAAAGAAATTTCAAATTTACAGAATAGAAATGATGGTGCTTTTGAAATTCTAGATATTAAACTTGATAATAGAAAAACTAAAAACCTAGATGTTAATATAACTGATCAAGTTTCGGACAGTAAAAAGGTAAAAAATCCGATAATTTCAAAGGAAAAACAATCATTTTTAAGTGATCAAATAAATAAACAAACTAACCAAGCAAATATTAAAGATAATTTAATTTCTGATAAATCAAATAAAAGATATAGCATGCCAGATAGAAGAAAGGGATATATTCAAAAAGTTACTATAGGAAATCACAAAATTTACCTACATACTGGAGAGTATGATGATGGTAAAATTGGGGAAATATTTATCGATACTAATAAAGAAGGTGAGCTAGTAAAGGCAATCATGAATAATTTTGCTATCGCAATTTCTTTAGGCCTTCAATATGGTGTCCCATTAGATGAGTTTGTTAGCGCTTATGTTTCAACAAAATTTGAACCTTCAGGTAAAGTTGAGGGTAATGATAGAATATTAAGTGCAACATCGATTTTAGATTATATCTTTAGAGAACTTGCTATATCTTATCTCGGAAGAGAAGATCTGGCACATACACCTTCGATTCAACAAAAAGAAAACGATTTTACTGAACAAAATCCAGAGGAACAAAATCAATTTTTAAAACTTGTAAAAGATATTACAAGCAAAGGTTTCGTTAGAAACAAATATAAAAATAAATTAATTGATTTGACGGATATAAGAATTGATCTTAAAGGAAAAAAATGACCTTATTCTATTTTTTTAAAATTTTTAAATTTAAATCTTTAAGCTGCTCGTCGGATGCATCTAGAGGTGCTCCCATTAATAGATCTTGAGCATTTTGAGTTAACGGAAACAAAGTTATTTCCCTTATATTTTCCTCATTGGCTAATAACATGACAATTCTATCAATGCCAGGTGCCATTCCTCCATGTGGTGGTGCGCCATATGATAAAGCTTTTATCATGCCAGAAAATTTTTTATCAACATTTTTTTTGCTATATCCAACTTTTGAAAATACTTTGTACATTAATTTTGGAATATGGTTTCTAATAGCTCCAGATGATATCTCTACACCATTGCATACTAAATCATATTGTTTAGCTAAAATATTTAGTGGATCTACTTTATCAAAATCTTCATATTTTATATTTGGCATTGAAAAGGGATTGTGACTAAAATCAATTTTTTTTAAATCTTCATCATATCGGTAAAGTGGAAAATCAGTTATCCAACAAAATTCAAATACATTTTCATCAATTAATTTTAATTCTCTAGCTATTTTTTCTCTTGATAATCCAGAAATTTTTTCAGCTATTTTTTGTTTGTCACATATAAAAAATAATGAGTCACCATCTGTTATATTACATTTTTTCATTAATTCATTTAATGCTTTTTCAGAAAAATACTTACCTATTGGACCAAGAGCTTTAAAACTTTCTTTTGATTTTACTAACGATATATAAGCAAGACCATCTGCGCCTTCGGACTTTGCCCATTCATTAAGATTATCAAAAAAACTTCTTGATTTATCTTTAACATTTTTTACTGGTATAGCTCTTACTATTGAATTTTTTTTAATTTGCTTTTTAAAAATTTCTAATTTTACCTCACTAGATTTAAAAATATCTGTAACATCTGAAATTTGTATTGGTATTCTTAGATCTGGTTTGTCTGATCCATATTTAAGCATTGATTCTTTAAAAGTAATTCTTTTAAAAGGTGCTTTTGAAATTTTTTTTCCTTTATTAAATTTGGTAAAAAGATCAAAAAAAATCGGTTCTACTGTTGAAAAAACATCATCTTGTTCAACAAAAGACATTTCTAAATCTAACTGATAATGTTCACCAGGACTTCTGTCAGCTCTACCATCCTCGTCTCTAAAACATGGAGCAATTTGAAAATATTTATCAAAACCAGCAACCATGATCATTTGCTTAAACTGTTGAGGTGCCTGTGGTAATGCAAAAAACTTACCTGGATTTAATCTACTCGGAACTAAAAAATCTCTTGCACCTTCAGGACTTGAAGCAGTTAAAATGGGAGTTTGAAATTCCATAAAGCCTAACTCAATCATTTTGTTTCTAATAAATGAAATTACTTTTGATCTAAGAGAAATATTTTGATGCATTTTTTCTCTCCTCAAATCTAAGAATCTGTATTTTAATCTTATATCCTCTGGATATTCTGGTTCACCGAAAACAGGAAGAGGAAGTTCTTTTGACTCAGATAGAATTTCTAAATCATTAATATGAATTTCAATCTCTCCAGTTGAAAGATTCCTGTTTATTGTTTCTTTTGATCTTTTCAAAACTTTTCCAATTATTAAAATAACAGATTCAGGTTTTAGCTTTTCTAGAATTTTGAAATGCTCAGTGCCACTTTGAACAACACATTGAGTTAGCCCATAATGATCTCTTAAATCAATAAATAACAAATTGCCATGATCTCTTTTTCTATGAACCCAGCCTGATAATTTTACAGTATTATTCTCGTCTTTTAATCTGAGCTCAGAACAGTTATGTGATCTATATTTATTCAAAAAAAATCCTTAGTTTTGTTTTAAAATCTTCTTAATAATTGATAAATTTATTGGTTTACCCTTTTGTAAACTTAATTGGTCAACTTTATAAATAAACAAAAAAATATCTTTATATGAACGATTTATTCTTTTTATAATATATTCAATTATTTTTTTATCAATATTTATTTGTCTATCAGAAAAATTTTTAACAATTAATGCATAAATTAATTCATCATCAGGAGCACCAATTTCAACGAATAAACAATTATTTATTCGCGAATTTAAATCTTTTAATTTAAAATCAAATTTATTTATTGGTTTAAGAGAGGTAATCAAAAGATATTTATTTTCTTGTTCAACAATATTAATAAGTGAGTACAATAATTTTTCAGGAATATTATAATTGAAATTTTCAATAATTAAGGCCTGTTTAGTTTTAAATTTTAGCAAAATTTCATTGGTAAAGTTAATAGATTCAATATTAAGGCACGTAGTTTTTGTTTCAAAAATTTTTGATAAATGTGATTTTCCAGAATATTGTTCACCACATAAATTTACAGTTCTTTTTAGCCATTTTGGCCATCCATTAATTATATTAAAAGCATATTTGTTGCTTGAGCTGACATAAAAATCCTGTTCGTCATAATCTTTTTTTAAATTAAAATTTATTAAAAGTTGATTTTGTTCATTCATTGGATAATCCATTTTTCACCATCGTAGATTAAAGAAATGTCAAAATTAGAAAACTTTTTAATTAATGAATAGGGATTACCACTATAAGAAATTTCATAAATATTTTTATTTACAGTAAATTTTTTAATTCTAAATGAACTTATTAAATCAATTTTATTAACTATTTTTTCAAATTGACTTATTTTATTAAAATCATGAGTTTCTAAAACGATTTCTAAAGTTAATTTAATTGAAGTATTAATTTTATTATTTTTTTTCCAAATATCTTCATAACTTATTTTTATATTTTCTATATAAGAGTTAACTAATAATTCATTATCTAAATTTATATTATCAAAAATTAAATTTGTAGATGTAAAATTGTCGTGAAATTTTATTTTTGAAAAAATATTCATTTTATTAGTGTTTTTATAAAATAAACTAAATATGTAATTTTCTAAATTATACTTTTTAGAAATATTCAAAATATTTAAACTCTCAATATCTTGAGTTTTGCTAATATATCTTTCTAATTCATCAATATCTTCAAGTGGTAAAATATAATTAATCAAATAATTAGATTTTTTATTCTTTAACCAAAGTGTGTAAAATAAATTTTTGTTAAAAATTAATATTTCATTATTCTCAATAATTATTGGTAAAAAAAATACATCAATTTTGGTTGGTATAGAAATAAATAAATCTCTATTTTCTAAAAAACTGAAAAGTTTTTTTTTATTAAAACTAATATCAAAATTTGCAATATACTTTTCATCTTTAAATTTTTCACCTTTAATTTTAAAATTTTCAACTAACTGTTTAATTTCATTTATATTTACATTATTCACTTTAGGTAAATCTTTTGATGTTAAAATAGTAAAAAGCAAGTTCTCGAATCCTTTGCTAAAAGCTTTTTCAATTACTTTATTTTTTGAAAAATTTAGGTCAAATTCTTCAGATATTTCCAAATCTTCTACTAGAAAATTATTTTCTGTTGCAAATAATTTATTAGAAAAAATTAAACATGGAATTAATATTAAAATGAATATATATATGTATTTTTTAGTTAAATTTAGTATTAAAGAAATCATCTTAATTTATAATAGTGAAAAATAACAATTTTACCTATAAAAAAAGTGGAGTAAATATCTCCAAAGCAAACAAATTCGTAAAATTTATATCCACTATCTCAAAAAAAACTATAAATCCAAAAACTAATTTTAAGAAATTTAAAAATATAGGTAGTTTTGGTTCTATTTTTGACTTGTCAAAATTGAAGATAAAAGAGCCTGTAATAGTATCATCTACTGATGGTGTTGGAACAAAAATTGAAATAGCTAACCAAATAAAAAAATTTGATTCAATTGGAATCGATTTGGTTGCGATGTGTGTTAATGATTTAATCGTACAGGGAGCAAAACCATTATTTTTTTTAGATTATATCTCAATAAATAAACTTGAATTAAATAAGACAAAAAAAATAATTTTAGGAATTGTAAAAGGTTGTAAATTAGCTGGATGCGAACTAATTGGAGGAGAAACTGCCGAAATGCCAGGTACTTATGGCAAAGGAAAATTTGATATAGCTGGTTTTTCAGTTGGCATAGTAGAGAAAAAAAAATTGCTCACAAAACTTAATGTAAAAAAAAATAATATTATTTTAGCAATACCATCATCTGGTATTCATTCAAATGGTCTTTCACTTGTTAGATATATTTTAAAAAAAAAAAAAATAAATTTAAATAAATCATCAAATAAAAAAATTAATATAAAAAATGAACTAATTAAACCAACTAAAATATATGTAAAAGAAATCATAAAGTTGGCTGAAAATAATTTAATAAATGGCTGTGCAAATATCACTGGTGGCGGTTTATATGATAATTTAATAAGAATTATTCCCAAAGGACTTCAGGCAAATATAAATTTAGAAAAAATAAAAGTATTAAAAATTTTTAAATGGCTAAAACAACAAGGAATAAGTCAAAACCAGATGTTAAAAACATTTAATTGTGGAGTTGGATTTTGCTTAATTGTTAATAAAAAGAATATAAAAAAAATACAAAATAAATTTGATAAAAAATTTAAACCTTATGTCCTAGGATTTATCTCTAAAGGTAAAAATAAATTATCAACAGATGGAAAAATTAACTGGTAAAAAAATAGATACTGCCGTTTTTATATCAGGTTCAGGCTCTAATTTGAATTCTATAATAAAAAATTCATTAAAAAAAAATTTTCCAATAAAAATATCTTTAGTGATCTCAAATAATAAAAATGCATATGGCATAAATTATGCAAAAAATAATAAAATAAAATTTAAAATTATAAATTCAAAAAAAATGATTAATTTTGAAAGTAAAACGCTAATTATTTTAAAAAAAAATAATATCAAATTAATATGTTTGGCTGGATTCATGAAAGTTTTATCAGATAAATTCATAAAAGATTTTAAATATAAAATATTAAATATACACCCATCTTTACTGCCAAAATATAAGGGTTTAAATACTCACAAAAGAGTTTTAAAAAATAAAGAAAAGTTTAGTGGTTGCACTGTCCATTATGTTACAAATAAATTAGATTCTGGAAGAGTTATACTACAAAAAAAAGTGAGAATAATTAAAGCTGATAATGAAAAAACTCTTAGAAAAAAAATATTAAAAATTGAACATTTGCTTTATCCAAAAGCAATAAAATTAGCTCTTAAAAATTAATTTTTAAAGAAAAAATCAATTTCTTTTTTAGCATTATCTAAACTATCAGATCCATGAACAGAATTTTTATCTATTGAAATTCCATAAAGAAATCTAAGCGTTCCTTTTTCTGCTTTTTTAGGATCTGTTGCCCCCATTAATCTTCTATTTTCACTAATTGCATTTTGGCCCTCTAAAATAATTACTACAATTGGCCCAGAGGATAAATATGAGCATAAATCATTATAAAATGGTTTAGATTGATGTACTTTATAAAATTCCTCTGCTTCTTCTTTTGTAATCTGTATTTTTTTACTATCTACAATTCTTAAACTATTATTTGAAAAAAAGTTTTTTATATTGTTTTCAAGATTTCTTTCAACAGCATCAGGCTTAATTATAGATAAAGTTCTTTCTTCATTATTATTCATAACTATCTTCAATAAGTTTATTTAATAGTCTGACACCAAATCCAGTAGCTCCACTTGGATTTAGATTTGCTGCTTTTTTAGAAAAAGCCATTCCTGCAATATCAAGATGAACCCATGGAGTTTTATTAATAATAAATCTTTGTAAAAATTCTGCTGCAGTAATAGATCCAGCACCACCAGAGTAGTTTATATTTTGTACATCTGCTACAGTTGAATCCATTAATTTATTATAATTTTTATGAAGTGGTAATCTCCACACTTTTTCACCAACTTTATTTCCTGATTGAAATATTTTATTTGAAAGATCATCATTATTTGAAAATAAACCTGCATACTCTTCTCCCAATGACACAATAATTGCCCCAGTTAAAGTAGCTAAATCAATTATAAATTTTGGTTTAAATTCTTTTTCAGTAAAAGTTAATACATCTGCCAAGACTAATCTTCCTTCAGCATCTGTATTTAATACTTCTATTGTTTGTCCTGAATAAGATTTAACAATATCACCTGGTCTTTGTGCATTTCCTCCTGGCATATTTTCTACTAAACCAACTACTCCCACAACATTTAGTTTGACTTTTCTTAATGCTAATGTTTTAAGAAGGCCCACTACAACTGCTGAACCTGCCATATCATATTTCATTTCCTCCATAAATTTTGCAGGTTTTAAAGAAATTCCACCTGTATCAAAACAAACACCTTTACCAACAAATGCAAGTGGTTTTTCTTTGGAGTTTTTATTTCCGTTCCATTCGATAGTTACTAAATAAGATTTATTAATACTTCCTTGGCCAACACCTAACAAAGCATTCATGCCCATCTTTTTCATTTTATTTTCATCATAAATACTTATTTTTAATCCGAGAGAAGACAGTTTTTTTATTGTTTCTACATAATATTTCGGATGCAAAATATTTGGCGGTTCTGAAACAAGATTTCTTGTTAAGTTAACACCCTCTTCTATTGCTTTGTATCTAAAATATTTTTTACTTAAAATTTTATATTCGGGAGATATAACTTTAATTTTTAATTTAAAATTATCAGGTGATTTTGTTCTATATTTTTTAAAGCTATAGGATTTTAAATTAGCTCCATGAATAAAATCTAAAATATTTTTATCATTTTGTCCTGTTTTAGAATTTGAACTTTTTTTAAATGAGGCACAAAATAAGTTAACTTTATAAACATCTGCTTTTTTTAAAAAAGAAAATAATTTAGCTCCCAATTGCTCTAAATCAAAAGATAGAAGAGATTTTTTAATTATAATAAAAATTATTTTCTTTTTTTCAGATAGGTCAAAATCAATTATGCGTTCTTTTCTTTTATTTTTGTTTAATTTTGAAAGATAAAATTTTATTTTTTTTAAATCTCTAACAGAAAAAAAATTACTTATATCCTTAATGCTTAAATTTTCATTGATAAAATAAATATCTGGACAGTTATCATATTTAGCAATTTTGTTTTCAAAAACTATAATGTTACTCATATTTTCTTGTAAAAGTTGTATATTTGAAGAAATTTATGTAAATATACATTAATTAGTCGCTAATGAAAAATAAAATTTATAGTTATTTTCTATCTGAATTTCTCTCTATATTTATTGTTATACTTTTAACTTTAGCTTTTATTGCCTGGGTGGTGCAGGCAGTAAATTACCTAGAATTTGTTACAGAAGATGGTCATAGTTTTGGTGTTTATTTTCTATATTCATTATTAAGTTTACCAAAAATAACTGCAAAATTGTTACCTTTTGTTTATTTTGTAAGTCTATTTACAATATTGCTAAATTTTGAAAAAAATAATGAATTAATAATTTATTGGTGTGCTGGTATTAATAAAATTACTTTTACTAATCAAATTATTAAAATTTCTATCATATTTACAATATTCCAGATTTTATTTTCTTCATTTTTAGTTCCTTATTCCCAAGATAAAGCAAGATCATTTTTAAGATCATCAGATATAGATATGTTTGCATCGTTAATAAAAGAAAAAAAATTTATTGATACTGTAGAAAAATTAACATTTTTTGTAGAAAAAATTAATCAAGAAGGAGAAATGAAAAATATTTTTTTAAAAGATTTGTCTGCAAAAAAAACTATTTTTGCAAAAAAAGGAATAATTTTAAAAAAAAATAAATCAAATTTTTTAATATTAGTTGATGGAATAATTCATAGTGAAAAGAATAACAGTATTAATGCTTTGAATTTCAAGAAAACTGAAATTAACCTATCAAAATTTAAAACCAAAAGCACTACATTTCCTAAAATACAAGAAAAAAATACGTTGGCTCTATTAAATTGTTATGATTATTTTGAAAACAAATTTGATAAATTTTTAACCGAAGATACTGATGTGGAAGCATGTAATCCAGCAATGCAAGAGATTAGAGAAGAAATAAATAAAAGATTTGGTACGCCAATTTATATACCTTTACTCACAGTTCTGTTATCTTTTGTAATTGGTTTCTCAAAGGATAATGCAAATTACAAATTCAAAATTTATACAACTTTTTTTATTACTTTTGTTTTTTTAGTTATTTCTGAAATATCAATTCGATATTCTGGAGCCTCAAGTTTTAAATCTTTATTATATTTTTTGGCTCCTATTATTTTGTCACTCTTAATTTATTTAATATTAATTATAACATATAAACATGAAAGAGTAGTCACATAATATGCTTTCTATAAATTTATTTAAAAAACATATTTTTTTGGAATTTATGAAAAATATTTTAAAAGTAGGAGCAACTTTTATTGCTTTTGCAATTGTTCTAGATTTATTTGAAGAAATATCTTTTTTTAAAGAATATGATGTTGTACCATTTTTTCCCTTAATAATGTCATTATTAAAAGTTCCATCAATACTTTATGAAATATTTCCATTTATTTTTTTAATTTCTTCAATATTATTGTTTTTATTTTTATTACAATCCGAAGAACTTAATTTGATTAAACTGGCTGGATTATCAAACTTTAGAATTATTATGTACCCAGCTTTCATATCTTTAATTTGTGGAATAATTATTATTTCTGGGTTTACTATAATTAGCTCTAAATTAAGCAGATTATATTTAAATATAAAAAATGATTATACTTTAGAAAACGACTATCTTGCTGCCATAACCGAAAATGGTATCTGGATAAAAGATATTGTTGAATCAAAAAATATAATTATTAATGCTAGTAGTTTAGAAGAAAATTTTTTAGTAAATGTTTCTATTTTTGAATTTGAAAAAGATTTTAATTTTTTATCGCGAATGGAAATCGAAAGGGCTGATATTTCTTCTGAATACTGGAAATTACATAATTTGAAAAAATATCAAAGTAACAATAAAATTGAAAACTTTGATGAATTAATATTTAAAAGTAATTTTGACTTAAATAAACTAAAAAATATATTTACTGAGCTTCGCTCCATATCCTTTTGGGAATTAAATAAAGTTAAGAAAAATTATAAAGATTTGGGAATTTCAACTTTGGAAATAGAAAGTGAATTTCATAAAGCACTAGCATATCCGCTATTTTTAATGTGTATGACTATTATAGCTGGATTATTTGTATTAGGTATAGAAAGTAGAAAAAGTTACCTTTTTTATGTTTTTTTATCAATTGTTCTATCTGTGATTATATACTACTTAAATTATTTTTCAAAAGCACTGGGAGAAACAAATAATTTAGACATTATAGCAGCTATATGGTCGCCAATAATAATACTAACAATTTTTTGCTCTATAGGATTAATTAGAATTAATGAAAAATAAAATTTTACAAATTACTAAATTAATTTTTTTTATAATAAATTTATTTTTTATTAGTTCACTTATATATGCTGATGAATTTGAAATAGAAGCATTAAAAATTGAATATGATGATAAGAATAAAAAATTATTAGCCACAGGTGACGTCGTTGCAAAAAGTAACGATGGATTAATAATTAATGCCCAGGAAGTTATCTATAATAAAAAAAATAATACACTTGAAGCAAAAAAATCTGTCGTAATAAAAGATGAAAGTTCAAACAGTGAGATTAGAGGGGAAAATATTTTATTAGATAAAGAAAAAGAAAAAATATTAAGTTTTGGAAAAACATTTATATATTTTAAAGATAATTATAACATTGTAACTAGTGATATAATTTTTGATAGAAATAAAAATACTATCAGATCTAATAATTTAACATCTGGTCTAGATAAAGAAGGAAACAAGTTAACTTTAGATAATTTTGTGTATCACATTCAAAATTATAATCTTAGATCACAAGGAAAAATTCAAATGATTGATACATTAAATAATAATTATTTTTTTAAAAACATTGTTGTTGATGTTAAAAATGAGAAATTTGCCGGTTCTGATGTCAGAGTTACTTTTAACAAAAATACATTTGATAATGTTGACAATGACCCAAGATTGGTTGCTAATTCAGCAATAGTTTCAAAAAATAAAACTATTATTCAAAAAGGAATTTTTACTACTTGCAAAAGAAATGATGAAAAATGCCCTCCTTGGCAAATGGGCGCAAGTCAAATCACTCATGATAAAAAAAAGAAAACGATTTATTATAAAAAAGCTTGGTTAAAAGTTTATGATATACCAATAATGTATTTTCCAAAATTTTTCCATCCCGATCCAACCGTCAAAAGACAATCTGGTTTTTTGATGCCTTCTATTACTAATTCTTCTACAATAGGGACTGCTATAAACTTACCATATTATTTTGCATTAGCAGATCACAAAGATTTAACTTTAAAACCAAAAATTTATTATAATGAAAATTCGGTAATTCAAACTGAATATAGACATGTTACAAAAAGAAGCAAAACTATATTAGATGCTAGTTTTAATAGAGGTTATAAAAACACCTCATCTACTAAAACTGATGGATCTAGAAATCATTTATTTTTAAATTCTAAAATTAATTTTGATTCAGAATATTTTGAAGAAAGTAATGCTGAAATAAACATTCAAAGGACATCTAATGATACTTATTTAAGAGTCCATAACTTACAATCTGAATTAATTAAAAATGATACCTTGTTAAATTCTAATTTAGATTTTTCTTTTTTAAAAAATGATATGAGTTTAGATTTAGATTTTAATGTTTATGAAGATCTTAACAAAACTGATAATAGATATGAATACATAGCCCCAAATTATGATTTTAAAAATAAATTATTGTTTTCAGAAAAATATGGAAATTTTGACTTTAAATCATCAGGATATTATAAAAACTATAATTCAAATGTTAAAGAAACTTTTTTAATAAATGATTTTCTATGGAAATCGAATAATCATATTTCTTATAATGGATTCATTTCAAATTTTGAAGGTAATATAAAAAATTTAAACTATGAGTCAACAAAATCTACAGCATTAAAAAATGATAAAACTAATATAGAGTTTGCGCCTGTATTAAGTTTAAAAACATCTTATCCTCTAAAAAAAGAAGATAACGAAAAAAGGGAAATTTTTTCTCCAACTTTCATGCTGAGATATGCTCCCTTACCAATGAATAATTTAGAGAATGACCAGTTAAGATTAACAACGGATAACCTTTTTGAATTAAATAAAATAAATGATGAAACGATTGAAAATGGCGCTACTTTAACAATTGGTGTAAACTACAATTATTATGATAAAAATCTAAATTTGAATAAATTGGAATCGTCATTTGGTCAAATATATAATTTTACTGATAATACCAATATGCCAACTCAAAGTTCTTTAGATCAAAAAACATCCGATTTAGTTGGAAAAATAAAATATAATTTTACTCAAAATAACAGTTTATCTTACAATTTTTCATTAGATCATAATTTTAATCAAACAAATTATGATGAAATATCAACAACATTTAAAGTTAATAATTTAGTTGCAAATTTTGATTATATTGAAGAAAATAATTTTATAGGTGATAATAATTACTTAAATGCAGGTTTGAAAATAGAAATAGATCCTTCTAATTCTTTAAATTTTAAAACAAGAAAAAATTATAAAACTAATGTTACTGAGTTTTATAATTTACAATACTTATATGAAAATGATTGTTTAAGAGCTGGTATTGAATTTAATAAAAGTTATTATAATGATAAAGATTTAGAAACTGAAAGTACCCTGCTATTTACATTAACTATAATACCTTTTGGAAAAATTAATACACCAAGC
>CAJVZX010000002.1 GCA_913020625.1 uncultured Pelagibacterales bacterium | reverse complement strand
ATTCTTACAATAGGAAGAATTATTATTGTTCCTATATTTGTAGGTACTTTTTTTCTACCTGGATTTTTTGGAGATTTAATACCTTTCTTTTTGTTTATTACTGCATCATTCACTGACTTTTTAGATGGATTATTAGCAAGATTGTTTAAGGAGGAGTCCAAGTTAGGAGAAATGTTAGATCCAATAGCTGATAAAATTTTAGTTGCTTCAGCATTAGTTTTGCTTGTTATGACAAACACAATAAAAAATTATGAAGTAATTGCTGCAATAATCATATTAACAAGAGAAATTTTGATATCTGGACTAAGAGAATTTCTTGCAAAAGGACAAATAAGTATCCCGGTTTCCGGTTTAGCTAAAGTTAAAACTTTCATACAAATGTTTTCAATAGCAATTTTATTAACTGGAGAAACTGGAAACAAATTAATTAATTTTCAAGATTATAATGCTCAAACAATTGGGATAATTTTGCTATGGTTATCAGCATTTCTAACTCTTTACACTGGTTATGATTACTTAAGAAAAGGTATTGACCACGCAATAAATGAGGATGAAAAAAGCTAAGCTGCGTTTTTTTTTCTAACAAGTAATTGATAACTTTCTGATAAATCGACAATTATATTACATACACTAAAATTAAATTTATCTATTTGAGACACGGGTGTAATTTCGGCTGCAGTACCTGTCAAGAAGCATCCAACAAAGTTGGACATTTCTGTTGGTTTGATTTTTCTCTCTATAACTTTTATTTTTTTAGATTTTGCTAAATCAATTACACATCTTCTTGTAATACCATCTAAAAAAGAATCTGGTATTGGTGTATGCAAACTTCCTTCTTTATCTTTAAAAAAAATGTTTGCCCCTGTAGCTTCAGCAATATTGCCTTCATGATCAAGCATTAAGGAATCTGTAAAACCTTGACTTTCAGCTTCATGTTTGGATAAAGTGCAAATCATATAAAGACCTGACGCTTTAGTATCCCAGGGCACAGAATTTGGATTTGGCCTTTTCCATTTTGAAATATTAAGTTTAATTCCTTTTAGTTTAAGTTTGGGATCAAAATAAGAACCCCATTCCCAAGTTGCAATTGCAACATTTGTTTTATTTTTTTGAGCTGATATTGCCATCATCTCGCTTCCTCTCCATACAACTGGTCGTACATAACCATTTTCTACATTTTGCACTGAAACAATTTGATTACATGCTTGATTGATTTCGCTTTGAGAATATGGAATTTTAATTTCCATCCTTTTTGCTGAATGAAAAAGACGTTCAGTATGTTCTGATAGTTTAAAAATGTTTCCATCATAAACACGCTCACCTTCAAATACACAGCTTGCATAGTGTAATCCATGGTTTAACACATGTACTTTAGCGCTGGACCAATCAACTAACTCATTATTAAACCAAATTTTTCCTGTTCTTTTATCAAAAGGGATTTGTTCCATATTATTTAACTTTATAGATTAATTTTCTTCAAAAAACTATCTATCTTAATATATTATGTCAATATATCTTACCAAATAAATTTTATGAACAAACTTTTATATTTAAAGGATGCACAAATAAAAGATTTTATTGAAAAGCTTTTTTATGCTTATAGAGAAACTTTTGCTGATCCAAAAAAAATACTAAATAAACATTCTTTTGGTATAGCACATCTTAAAGCCTTGCATTTAATATCTAAATACGAGGGTCTAACAATAACCGAACTTATATTAAAATTAAAAATTACAAAACAAAGTCTTAATAGAGTCTTGCAAGAATTATACAAAAATAATGTAATAATTTATAAAAAAGGTCAAGAAGACTCTCGACACAAACATGTTTACTTAAGTGCTAAAGGCAAAATTTTATCCAATGAAATCTTCTATGAACAAAAAAAAAGAATTTATAAAGCCTTAAAAAATTCAAATTCAAATGCAGTTTTAAATTTTAATGAAGTAATACAAAAAATTATTAATGGATAAATTTTTAGCACACATCTTGATTGTAGATGATGATGATAGAATAAGAATTTTAGTAAAACAATATTTACAGGACAATAATTATCTTGTTACAACTGCAAAAGATGCGTTTGATGCTAAAAATAAAATTGATCTTATTAAATTTGATTTAATTGTTCTTGATATTATGATGCCAAAAAAAAGTGGACTCGAACTTACGGGTGAATTAAAGAAAGAAAATAAAGTACCTATAATACTTTTAACTGCAAAAGGTGAAACAGATGAAAGAGTTGAAGGTCTTGAACGTGGAGCGGATGATTACTTGGGTAAACCTTTTGAGCCTAAAGAGCTACTTTTAAGAATTAAAAATATTTTAGCTAAAACTATAAAAAAAAAGAAAACAGAAAAACTTAAAATTGGCCTATCTATTCTTGACTTAAATAAACTTATTATAGAAAAAAAAGATAAATCATACAAAATTAATAATACTGAAAAGTTAATTTTAGAAAAAATGATTAATTCTCCAGGACAAATTTTTTCAAGAGATGAAATAGGTAAATTAATTAATATTGATAAAGAAAGATCTATAGATGTAATTATAACCAGATTAAGAAAAAAAATAGAAATGGATTCTAAGAATCCAAAATATTTACAAACTATAAGGGGAACTGGATATGTTTTATGGATTGAATAAATTTATCAAAAATATTCTTCCAAAAAGATTATTTTATAGATCATTAATAATTGTTGCTGCACCAATAATAATTCTTCAAATCACAATAAGTGTTGTATTTTTTGATAGCCTTTGGATTAAAACAAACAAAGGTATGACCAAATCTTTGGTTAGTGAAGTTTATACATTTGTGGAAGCTTATAAAAATGAAAAAGATTATAACAAACAAAAATTAACAGATCTTTATTATCAGAATTTTGAATTAATTATTAAATATGTAGAAAATGAAACTGTTCCAGTTTTTCATGATAAAAGATGGTATAGTCCGATAGACAGAACACTAAGAAGAGAGCTCAAAAAAAAATTTAGTAACTATTGGTTTGATGCCACATCTTATAAAGAAAAAATTGTTTTAAAAATAGATTATAAAAACGGAATTTTACAATTTTTAATACCTAAAACAAGAGTTACAAATTCTTCTGCAAGAATTTTTGCTTTATGGATAACACTTCCAGCATTTTTATTAATATTTATTGCTATGCTATTTCTGAAAAATCAAACTAGACCAATTGTAAATCTTGCTAAAGCTGCAGAAAAATTTGGCAAAGGTGAATTTGTTGAAGAATTTAGACCCTCCGGTGCACTTGAAATACGTATGGCCGCATATGAATTTGACAGAATGAGAAAAAGAATTACTAAACAATTAACACAAAGATCTGAAATGTTATCTGGGATTAGCCATGATCTAAGAACACCCTTAACAAGATTAAAATTACAACTAACTTTTTTAAAAGATAAAACAATTTCAAAAAAAATGTCCGATGATATTGATGAAATGGAAAAAATGTTAAATGAATATTTACAATTTTCAAAATCTCAATTTAATGAAAATACTGAAACTTTTCAAATAAATGAATTTCTAAAAGACATAATAAGAAAATATAATAACAATAAAATAGAGTTTCATGATGAAGAAAAAATATATTTTGATGGAAGAATTAACTCATTAAGAAGATGTATAAATAATTTAATTGATAATGCATTAAAGTATGGAAACAAAGTTGATATTGGATTAAATAAATCTATGAACAATATTCATATTTTTGTTGATGATAATGGGCCCGGTATTGAAAAAAAAGAAAAAATAAATGTTTTTAAACCTTTTTATAAAATTGATAAAAGTAGGAATGAAGCAAAATCAAGTGTTGGTCTAGGACTGTCTATTGCCTCAGATATAATTAAATCACATGGAGGAAAAATCTCTCTAGAAAATAGCCCAAATAATGGTCTAAGAGTTAAGATTTCTTTGCCTTCTTAGGTTTTATTTTTTTTTTTAATACTTCGTTAAGTTTTTTTTCAATCTTATCTAATCTTTTTTTTTGAATTTCAAATTCATCTTTTGACACAAAATTTAATTTATTTATAATTTCATCTTGTTTAAATTTTAAAATATTCTTGATTTCATCACCTAAATCCTTTGAGGTAATCATGCCTTGTTCAATTAGTTTTGCTACCTTGTCTATTAAAATTTTTGATTTAGACATATGTTCTTTTAGTTTATATAATTTAACTTATAAAATATATTTAATTTTTTTATGTTAATCCATAATATTAATCCCGTAGCATTTAATTTTTTTATATTTGAAATACGCTGGTATTCCTTGGCTTATATATTTGGAATATTGTTAGGTTGGTACTATGCTAAAAAAATAATAAACAGATTAAAATATAACAATAATAACTTTCAAACATTAAATTCAAAAGACTTTGATGATCTAATTCCCTATTTGGTTTTGGGAATTATATTGGGTGGACGTTTGGGATATGTATTCATTTACAATCTTGAATATTACTCAGAAAATTTAATTAAAATTTTTTTTATTTGGGAGGGAGGTATGTCTTTTCATGGTGGACTGCTCGGAGTCATATTTTCTACATTAATCTTTTCTAAAAAAAAAAGTATTAATATATTTTATTTTTTAGATATCATTTCCGTTGTCACCCCAATTGGACTTTTTTTTGGAAGAATTGCCAATTTTATTAACTCAGAATTATATGGAAAAGTAACTGATGCACCTTGGGGTATAATTTTTTCAAATGTTGATAATATTGTTAGACATCCTTCTCAAATTTATGAAGCTTTTTTGGAAGGATTTTTATTGTTTTTATTATTAAATTTCTTTGCCTTTAGAAAAAAATTAATTTTTAAACATGGACTCATTTCTGGATTATTTTTAACTTTTTATTCTTTATTTAGATTTTTATCAGAATTTTTTAGAGAACCTGATATCCAGATAGGATATTTGTATTTGGGTACTACTATGGGACAGGTATTAAGCTTAATAATGTTTTTTTGTGGATTAATATTAATTTCACTTTTAGTAGATAAAAAAAATGAACTTTAATTCTAAAATATTTGAAAATAATAAAAACATATCTCTAGACAATTTTATTAACAAGGCATTGTATGATTTAGAATATGGATTTTATATGAAAAAAAATCCAATTGGAACTGACGGAGATTTTATTACTTCCCCTAATATTTCAATTTTATTTTCCGAAATGTTAGCTATCTGGTGTATTTCCTTTTGGAAAAAATTAGGGTGTCCCAAAAAAGTAACCATTGTAGAAATAGGACCCGGAGATGGATCGCTTTCTTTGGGTTTAATAAAAACTTTCTGTAACTTCAAAAAATTTGATAAAGCATACAATTTAAAATTATTAGAAAAGAGCGAATATTTAATTAAAATACAAAAAAAAAAAATAATCTCAAATAAAGTAAAATGGATATCAAGATTATCAGAAGTTGGTAAAGAACCAATAATAATTATAGCAAATGAATTTTTTGATTCATTGCCCGTTAAGCAATATATATTAAAAAATAAACAGTGGTTTGAAAGATATATTCGATTAGATAGTTCAAATAAACTTAAATTTAATAATGTAAAAGTAAAGTTACCAAATTTTAAAAAAGTCTGTAATTTTGATGTAGCTAAAAATCAAAAATTTATAGAATTTTCATTTGAGGCTATTAAATTTATAAAAAAAATATCTAAAATATTAAAAAAAAATAACGGTGGATTAATTTGTTTTGATTATGGATATACCAAAAAAAAAATGTTTAATTCACTTCAGTCAATTAGCAATCATTCTTACTCGAATTTATTATCAAATCCAGGATATCAAGATATTACACATTTAATAAATTTTTCATTTTTTCATAAATTAACTACAAAACTTAACTTAAAAAGTGAGACAATTGTAACTCAAGGTGAGTTTTTAAAAAGAATGGGTATTATTGAGAGGGCAAATATTTTGTCATCAAATAAAAATTTTAAAGAAAAATCTGAAATTTTTTATCGTCTTAAAAGACTTATACATCCTAATGAAATGGGTAATCTCTTTAAAGTATTTTTTTTTAAAAAAAAAGGAATCAAATTTAATTTAGGTTTTATTTAAATGTTTTTTTCTGAAAATTTAATAAAAAAATCTAAAATTAGTCACTGTTTCTTTTCTAAGAAAAATGGTGTTTCTAAAAATTTTTATAAAAGTTTAAATTGTGGAATAGGCTCCGGAGATAAAAAAATAAATGTCATAAAAAACTTACGTATAGTTTCGAAAAAAATAGGATGTAAATATAAAAATATTGTAACTATGAGACAAGTTCATAGTAACAAAGTTTTATATATTGGAAAAAATTCAAAAATTAAAAAAAAAATAATTTGTGATGCTATTTTGACAAGCAAAAAAAAAATTTGCATCGGTATACTTACTGCTGATTGTGTTCCAGTCTTAATTTATGATCCTATTAAAGGTATAGTCGGAGCTATTCATTCTGGATGGAGGGGAGTTTATAAAGGGATAATTCAAAATACTCTAAAAAAATTGCTAAAGTTAGGATCTCAAAAAAAAAATTTAATAATAGCAATTGGTCCTTGTATATCTCAGAAAAATTATGAAGTTGGGTCAAAATTTTTTGATAAATTTCTACATAAAAGTAAAATTAATAAAATTTTTTTTAATAAAAAGAATCATAAGTACTTTTTTAACTTAAGAAAATATGTTGAATATCAGTTTAAGCTAAACCATATTAAAAACATTAAGCATATTAATCGCAATACATTTCAAGATAAAAAGAACTTTTTTAGTCGCAGAAGATCCTTATTTGATAATCATTCAGATTATGGTAGAAATATTTCTGTAATTATGATTAATTAAGCATTCACAATAATTCATGAAATTACTTTCAGGTACAGGAAATTTAGAGTTAAGCAAGAAAATCGCTCAAAATTTAAAACTAAAATTAGTTAACTCAAATATTAAAAGATTTGCGGATGGAGAAATCTATGTTGAAATTAATGAAAATATAAGAGGCAATAGTATATTTGTTATTCAATCAATATCTACACCCGCAAATGATAATTTAATGGAATTGCTAATTTGTATAGATGCTTTAAGAAGATCATCTGCAAAAAATATAACTGCCGTAATACCTTATTTTGGATATGCGAGACAAGACAGAAAGGTTGTTCCAAGAACTGCAATTTCTGCAAAATTAGTTTCAAATTTAATTACTAATGCAGGAGCCCATAGAATTGTAACAGTAGATTTGCATGCTGGACAAATTCAAGGATTTTTTGATATTCCTGTTGATAATCTTTTTTCTACTCCAATTTTTTCAAAACATATTAAAAAATATATTTCAAATAAAAATATAATTTGTGTTGCTCCTGATGTTGGTGGAGTTGAAAGAGCTAGAGCCTTAGGACAAAAATTAAATGTTGGATTAGCAATTGTTGACAAAAGAAGACCTGCTCCTGGAAAATCTCAAGTTATGAATATAATCGGAAATGTTAAAGGGAAAAACTGTTTGTTAGTTGACGACATAATTGATTCAGGTGGAACAATTGTAAACGCGGCCAAAGCCTTAAAAGAAAAAGGTGCCAAGGATGTTTATGTTTATGTTACTCACGGTGTTTTGAGTGGTAATGCAGTTGAACAAATAAATAATTCAAAAATTAAAAAATTAATTTTAACAGATACCATTGATAACTCTAACAAAATCAAAAAATCATCAAAAATAGTTGTATTATCAATATCTAATTTGATGGCAGAGGCAATTAAACGTATTTCGAATTCAACTTCTGTTTCCGATCTTTTTAAATAATTTTCTTGAGTTATTTCATTTGATAAGTTAAAACCCATTTTTTAAAAAATTTATACATTTATGACTTCTTTAAGTGCTACAATAAGAGAAACTAAAACTAGAGGTGAAATCAATAGCCTCAGAGCAAAAGGATTTATACCCTGCATTATATATGGTGGGACAGAAAAAAATCAAAAAATTTATATCAACAAAAAAATAATAAAAAATCTTATTAATTCAGAAAATTTTTTGTCAAATAAAATGAGTTTAGAAATTAATGGAAAAGAAGAGAAAGTTTTGCCAAGAGAAATAAGTTTTGATCCTGTAACTGATGAACCTTTGCATATTGACTTTTTAAGAATAGTTAAAGGAATGAGTATAATCTTGGAAATTCCTGTTAAATTTATTAATAATGATAAATCGCCTGGATTAAAAAAAGGAGGAGTATTAAATATTGTAAGAAGAAAAGTTGAATTAAGATGTCCAACTGAAAATATACCAACAGAACTTATTGTTGATTTAGAAAATACTGAAATAGGAACCAGCATTAAAATTTCATCAATTGAACTTCCAACAAATGTTGTGCCTACTATTCAGGGAAGAGATTTTGTTGTTGCAACTGTTGCCGCACCAACTGTTGTTGTTGAGCCAGAAAAACCAGCTGAAGAAGCTGGCACCGAAGGCGAAGAGGCTATAGGAGAAGGTGAAGATGAAACAAAAACTGATGAAGGAGATGCAAAATTAGATGAAAAAGATAAAAAACCAGGAGATACTAAAGCTGAAACAAAACCTGAAACCAAAAAAGAGCCTACAAAGAAATAAATTGAAAGCAACTAAAAATTAAAATGTTATTGCTAGTAGGTTTAGGAAATCCAAGTCCTGATAATGAACATAATAGACACAATATTGGGTTCAAGGTAATTGATGCTATTAATAAAAAATTTAGCCTTTCAAAACAAAAACCTAAATTTAAAGGACTTTTAACTACAGGTATAATAGAAGATAAAAAAGTCTACGCAATAAAGCCTTTAACTTTTATGAATAATTCTGGACAGGCGATTAGAGAATTAATTGAATATTTTAAAATAGACTTAAAAGATGTCTTTGTCTTTCATGACGATCTAGATATCGAATTTGGAAAAATTAAAGCAAAATTTGCAGGTAGTAGTGCTGGTCATAATGGAATAGAATCTATTGATAAATTTATAGGAAAAGATTATTCAAGAATTAGAATTGGAATCGGAAGACCTGATTCAAAAGATGAAGTTGCTGATCATGTATTAAAAAATTTTGACGAAGAAGAAAAAGAGAAAATGATTCATACAATTAAAAAAATTACTTCATCAATTTCAATTTTAATTGACAAAAAACTTGAGTTATTTTCAAGTAAAGTAAATCAAACATAGTTAATGAGTTTTAAGTGTGGTATCGTTGGTTTACCAAATGTTGGTAAGTCAACATTATTTAATGCATTAACTAATTCAAATAAAGCTCAAGCAGCTAACTTTCCTTTTTGCACTATTAATCCAAATATTGGTAGTGTTGCAGTTCCTGACGAAAGATTAGATAAAATAAGTAAAATTTCTCAATCAAAAAAAATAATTTATGCCAATATATCTTTTGTTGATATAGCAGGTTTGGTAAAAGGCGCTTCAAAGGGAGAAGGCTTAGGAAATAAATTCTTGTCACATATAAGAGAGGTTGATGCAATTATCCATTTAACAAGATGTTTTGAATCAGAAAAGATACAAAATGTGAATAATTCTGTAGATCCATTAAGAGATATAGAGATAGTTGAAACAGAAATGCTTTTAGCAGATCTAGAGTCAATTCAAAATAGATTAGAAAAAAGTAAAAAAAAATTACTTGATGAAGAACAAAACAAAATTTTAACAACTGCTTTTGATTGTATAAATAATAACAAAAATATATCTATTTTAAGAGAAAAATTTGATCAGAAAATTTTAAATCAAACTGGTCTTTTATCAATTAAACCAATTATTTATGTCTGTAATGTAGATGAACAAAGTTTAAAAAATGGGAATAAATTCATAGAAATGTGTATTAAAAAATATGGTGAGGAAAATATAGTAGTTGTATCTGCTGAAATTGAAAATCAAATTAACGACCTAAATCAAGAAGAAAAAAAAATCTATATGAAAGATTCTGGTATTTCTACTATTGGTTTAGATTTATTAATACAAAAAGGATATAAAATTTTGAAACTTCAAACTTATTTTACTTCTGGGCCCGAAGAATCTAGAGCTTGGACAATTGAAAAAAATTGTTCAGCTATAAAAGCTGCCGGTGTAATACATTCGGATTTTGAAAAAGGTTTTATAAAAGCAGAAACTGTTTCTTATAAAGATTTTATAAACTATAATGGAATTAGTCAGGCAAAGAGTCTTGGAAAATTAAGATTGGAAGGTAAGGATTATATTGTAAAAGATGGAGATATTTTACTTTTTAGATTCAATACGTGACCAAAGTCTGTTCATACTGAAATAAACTAATAAAGCTAAGATAATTAAATATAAAATCACTCTAAATCCTAATTTATGTCTTTCCTCAAGGTTTGGCTCGGCAGCCCACATAAGAAAATTTGATACATCTTTTGCCATTTGTTCAGTTGTTGCTTTTGTTCCATCTTCATACTCTACAAGATCGTCAAAAAGTACATTGGGCATTTTAATTTGATTTCCATCCATATATTTATTGTAGTAAACACCTTCATCCAATTCATATCCTTTGGGAGGTTCTACATATCCTTGAAGCAATGAATATATATATGCTGGACCATCTTTTCTTGCTTTAGCTAAAACTGACATGTCCGGAGGATAAGCGCCACCATTTGCAGCTATGGCGCTTTCTATATTTGGATAAGGATCAACAAATTTATCTGGTAATCGCCCAGGTCTTGTAAACATTTCTCCATCAGAATTTGGCCCATCCAACACATCAAAGCTTGCTGCAATTTGTTTTACATTTTCGATGGAAAATTCGGGACCACCTTTTTCATATAAGTTTCTGTAACTTAGTTGCGAAATGGAATGACAACCAGAACATACTTCTGAGTAAACTTGGTAACCTCTTCTTAATTCTCCTCTATCAAATTTACCGAATATGCCTTTAAAATTCCAATTTGTATCTATAAAAGGTGTTTTTTTCTCTGAGGCTTTAAGACCTGATGAAAAAAGAAATATAAGTATAACAAAAAAAATTTTTAGTTTATTAATCATGTTGTTTTTCTTTGATATCCTCTCTTGATCTTGTTGTAGATATATTGGGTTGTCCACCTAGAACAGGATCTGAAATACTTATTGGCAATGGAATGGTCTTTTCTTTGTAACCCAATACTGGCAAAACTAAAATAAAGTGGAGAAAATAATAAATTGTTGCAACCCTACCTATCAGTAAATATAAGCCTTCTGGTGGATTAGCTCCTATATAGCCAAGAATAACAACATCAATCACTAATACCCAAAAAAATAATTTAGATAAAGGTTTAAATACTGCAGATCTAACTTTGGAAGTATCTAACCAAGGCAAAAACATTAATATAAATAAAGAAGCAAACATCACAATAACGCCACCTAATTTACTGGGAACAGCTCTTAAAATTGCATAAAAGGGGAGCAAATACCATTCTGGTACTATATGTGTAGGTGTAACCAGTGGATTTGCTTTAATGTAGTTATCAGGATGACTAAGTATATTTGGAGCAAAAAAAACAAAACCTGCAGTAATAATTAAAAAAATTATTAAAGCATATAAATCTTTAACAGCAATGTAGGGGCTAAACGGAACTGTATCCTTTGATGGTTGTTTAATATCAATTCCTACTGGATTATTATTTCCAGGAATATGAAGTGCCCATATATGCAAAATTACTAGTGCAAAAATTAAAAAAGGCAACAAATAATGCAAACTATAAAATCTTGTTAACATAGGGCTATCTACTGAGTAACCTCCCCAAAGCCACGTAACAATACTTTCTCCAATAAAAGGTATCGCGCTAAATAAATTTGTTATAACTGTGGCTGCCCAAAAACTCATTTGTCCCCAGGGCAAAACGTAACCCATAAAGGCTGTTGCCATCATTAGTATGTAAATTAACATTCCTAAAATCCAAATCATTTCTCTTGGAGATTTGTATGATCCGTAAAATAATGCTCTAAAAATATGTATGTAAACCGCTAAAAAAAACATTGAAGAACCATTTGCATGAAAATATCTTATTAACCATCCATAGTTTACATTTCTCATGATATGTTCAACACTTTCAAAAGCAAGATCGGCATGTGCTACGTAGTGCATTGCTAATACTAAACCAGTAATAATTTGAGCGATTAAACAAAAAGTAAGTATAGCCCCAAAAGTCCACCAATAATTTAAATTTTTTGGAGTTGGATAATCTCTAAGATGATGCATTAATGATAATAATGGGAGTCTACTATCAAACCATTGTCCAATTTTTGATTTTGGTATGTATTTTTCTTCACTCATGATTTAGTTATCCAATTTTAATTGTGTTGTTATCAACAAATTCATATTTAGGTATTGGAAGATTGGTTGGTGCAGGACCTTTTCTAATTCTTCCTGATTTGTCATAATGAGATCCGTGGCAAGGACAAAACCATCCTTTATAATCTCCTTTGCCTCCTAAAGGGACACATCCTAAATGAGTGCAAACTCCCAACATAACTAACCATTCGGGTTTTTTCACTCTATCTTGATCTTTTTGAGGATCCTTTAGTTCAGTGAGTTTTGTATTTTGTGATTCTATTATCTCCTCCTGGGTTCTTCTTCTTATAAAAACAGGTTTGCCTCTCCATAAAACTGTAATACTTTTCCCAACATCAATATTACTTATATCAACTTCTGTTGTTGAAAGAGCTTTTACAGAAGCATCTGGATTCATTTGATCTACTAGCGGCCAAACAGCCGCTCCTAAACCAACAGCACCTAAAGCATATGATGCTGTATATAAAAAATCTCTTCTCTCTCCAGTTTCCTTTTTATTCTCAATTTCATTAGAAATAAAAATCCAAGAAATGTACAAAAAAATTAACAAAAAAATGATTATTGTAGTCAAAATTAAATAAGATGAGCTCATTATTCCTTAATATTATATTTATAAATTTTATTACTTATAAAACTATGTAATATGATCTATCCTAAAGACAAACAAATTTTTTTCTATTGATAGAATGACACAGTCAGCTAAAAGTATTAATAATCACTTAAAAATTGCACTTTATCAGCCTGATATACCTCAAAACACTGCTGCGATAATACGTTTATGTGCCTGTTTTAATACACGTCTTGATATAATCCAACCGTGTGGATTTGTTATGGATGATAAAAGATTTAAACGTGTGTGTATGGATTATATAAATAATTGTGAAATTAAATCACATAAAAGTTTTCAAGAATTTATTAATAATAAAAAAAGTGAAAGAATTATTTTGATGACTACAAAAGCAAAAACTCATTATCATAAATTTAAGTTCAGCAATAATGATACAATTTTATTCGGTAGAGAAAGTAAGGGAGTGCCAGAAAAAATACATCAAATTGTAGACCAAAAATTAATTATTCCAATTCAAAAAAATACCAGATCATTAAACATAGTTTCTAGTGTGGCAATAACTTTATCAGAAGCTCTAAGACAAACTTCTAATTTATAAAAATATGGAAATAAAAATAAAACAACAATTGGCAAAATATTGGTTTTCTATTTTACAAGACATCATTTGTCTTGAGGTTGAAAACTTAGAAAAAGAATATGGTTCTAATATAAAATTTATAAAAAATAAATGGAAACATGGAGAGTTTAGAACTATAAAAGGCAAAGTAATTGAAAAAGGCGGTGTAGCCTTTTCAAATGTAATAGGTAAATTTCCTAAAGAATTTGCAAAAAAAATTCCAGGAACAAAAAATAATACTAATTTTTGGTCTTCAGGAATTTCTGTAGTATTGCATCCAAGAAATCCTAAAGTCCCTGCAATGCATTTTAATACCAGGTTTATTAGTACACAGAAAAGTTGGTTTGGTGGTGGTATCGATATAACACCTTGTCTTGTAGACAATAAAGAAAAAAAAAATTTTCATAATGAAATAAAAAAAATGTGTAATCTTCATAATAAAAAATATTATATAAAATATAAAAAAAATTGTGATGAATACTTCTATTTAGCTCATAGAAAAGAGTTGCGTGGCATAGGAGGCATCTTTTTTGATTATAAGATGGATAATTGGAAAAAAGATTTTTCGTTCATTAAAGATGTGGGAAATACATTTACATATTTGATAAAAGAAATTGCAAAAAAAAAAATGTTTAAAAAATGGACAAAAAAAGAAAAAGAAATTCAATTACTAAAACGAGGTAGATATACTGAATTTAATTTAATGTATGATCGTGGCACAAAATTTGGATTAAATAGTGGTGGTAACCCTGAAGCAATATTAATGTCAATGCCCCCAGTGGCAAAATGGAAATAAGATGGAAAAAGAACCAATTACAATTAAAGGTCTAGAAAAATTGAAAGAGGAATTAGACTATCTTAAAAATGTTAAAAGACATGAAATAATTTCTGCTATTGCTGAGGCAAGATCACATGGGGACCTAAAAGAAAATGCTGAATATCATGCTGCAAAGGAACTACAATCACATTCCGAAGGAAGAATACAAGAAATAAATGATGTTATAGCAAGAGCAAATATAATTGATGTTACAAAATTATCAAATTCAGGAAAAATTATTTTTGGTTCTACTATTGAATTATTAAATACTGAAACTAACGAAAAAAAAACTTATAAAATTGTAGGAAAAGATGAAGCTGATATTAAAAAAAAATTAATTTATTTTAAATCTCCAATAGGAAAAGGATTAATTGGAAAAAATCTAAATAATATAGTTGAAATTCAAACACCTGCTGGTAAAAAAATTTATGAAGTTAAAAGTGTAAAATATGTCTAAATTTTTTTTAAATTAAGAAGAGATTTAACATTTCCTTTATCAATTTTAAAACCATTATCTATCCACTGTTTTTCTAATTTTTTTAAAGCATCACCAAGCTGTTTACCTTCTAAAAAATTGAATTCTTCTTTTAAAAATTTAGCATTTATTGGAAATTCAGGTATTGTTTTTTCTTTAATATAATCAATTAAATTTTCAATATTAGATATTTTTTTTGGATTAACAAAAATTAAGAAAATTAATAATTCTATAACTGACGATTTATCTGACAAATAAGTTAATTTTAATAAATTTTTTTTGGAATATAAATATTGTTTAGAATAATTTTTAAAACTATTTTTTATAAATAAAATTCTCTTTTTATCTTCATTAGACAATTGATACTTATAAAGAAAAAAATTACAGTTATCTGTCTCATCAACAATTAAAATTGATAATAATAGTATTTTATCAATTTGTTTCTTTATTTTATATGAAATTTTATTTAATATTTTAATTCGATTATAATTACGTAATTGAGGAAGTATTGATAAAATAATAAATCTACAAAATTCATCTTCAAATAATTTAGAAAAATTATTTAATTTCATCATTTTAAATAATTCCTCTAATATTCTTTCCTTTGATATTTTTGCTAGTCCATCTAAATTTCTTTTTATGGCTTTAATAGCAATTTCATCATGAAATTTATTTTTATTATATTGAGTATAAAATCTTAAATATCTTAATATTCTAAGATAATCTTCTTGAATTCTTTGATTCGGATCGCCAATAAATTTGATAATTCCATTCTTCAAATCTTCAATACCATTAAGAGGATCATAAACTTCTCCACTAATATCAGAATAAATAGCATTGATCGTAAAATCTCTTCTTTGAGCATCTTGTTCCCAATTGGAAGTAAATTCAACTTTTGCATGTCTTCCATCGGTACTTAGATCTTTTCTTAAAGAAGTAATTTCAAATTTAAAATCATTGATTAGAACTGTGATAGTTCCATGCGTAATTCCTGTTTCAACAAATTTTATTTTTTGCTCTACTAAAACTTTTTTAATTTTCTCTGGTTCAATGTTGATTGCAATATCCATATCATCAATTTTCTCTTCGGTTATTAATTTTCTTACGCAACCACCAACTAACTTGAGCTTATAATTTTGATTTTGAAAACATATAAATATTTGTTTAGCAGTATTAAAATATTTTAGATCATCCAAATTTTTAACACTTAGCCTAATTATATTATCTTTTTGAAATCCAGAAAATAATGATTGAATTTTTTTTATCATATTTGGCTGGGGTGCTAGGATTCGAACCTAGGATGGTGGTACCAAAAACCACTGCCTTACCGCTTGGCTACACCCCAAAATTAGTTTTCATATAACATAAAATTACTACATTACATAGCTTTTGATAGCTTGCACCAATAATTTGGAAATTTATTTTTTAAATTTATCTCAGCTTTTCTTGCTGCTTTGTAATCTTTAAAATATGCCACACATACCGATCCAGACCCTGTCATTCTTGAGAAAATGCATTTTTTTTGAATATTTAAATAATCTTTTAATCTTTTAATCTTAGGATATATTTTAAAAGCCACTTTTTCTAAATCATTTACATCTTTCTCGAAAAAGTTTCCAAATTTACTTATATCTTTATTTTTATATTGCTTTGAAAATTGTCTGTTTTTTGAATAAATTAATTTTGTAGAGCAATTTACGTCTGGTTTTACTAACAAAACAAATAAATTTAGTTTGTTTTTATACCTTTTGATCGTATTGCTACCACTATTGAAGAATACATTTTGAAACTTAAGACCAACAATAACATCTGATCCAACTTTCGCTGCCAGTTTGAAAAGATCTTTCTGTTTAATCCTAAGATTGTATTTTTTAACCAAGAAAGTAAGTAAACTGGCTGCATTCATTGAGCCACCTCCAAGACCTGACTTTGTCGGAATATTCTTCTTTACCTTTATTTCAAAATAAATTTTTTTGATAAAATTATTCTTTCTTAATAAATCTAATATTCTAGAAATTGTATTGTTTGACTTAGAAATTTTATTTTTGAATTTTCCATAAAACGAAATTTTATCTTTAGTATTTTTGATTTCTTTTAAATAAATTTGGTCAAAAATTCTTGCAAAAGTAATAAAAGTGTTAATTTTGTGTAAGCCATTTTTCAACTTTTTAATTACTCTTAATGAAATATTAATTTTACAGTAAGAATTTATTAAAAATACTCTCATTTTTTAAGAAAAGATTTAAACTCCAAAAATTAATTTATTTTTTATTTTTTTTTTGGTTTCAGGCTTAATATCTTCTAAATTTAGCACATATTTCCAAAAATAATTAGCTTGTAGAGGTTTATTTAATTTCCATAAAATATCTGCATAATGATCATTTATAATTGGATCGGATGGCAATAATTTAATAGCCTGTCTTATAAATTTTTTTGCCTTAACATAGTCGCCTTGTAAATAATATGCCCATCCAACCGAATCTGTTATGTAAGGATCGTTGGGTCTTTTATTATGTGCTAATAACAACATATCCATGGCTTCATCAATTTTATAATTTCTTTCTAACCATGAGTAAGCTAGATAATTAAGTACATGTGGATCGTCAGGATTAATTTTTAGTGACTCTAATAAATCTTTGTCTGAATTTTCCCACATCTTAATTCTTTCATAACTAGCACCTCGTCTGTATAAAATATCAGCGTAAGATGGATGTTTATTATCTAAAATATTTATAACTTTAGTGTAATAATCTATTGATTCTTTGAATTTTCCAAAACCTCTATAGAGGTTTGCAACATCATAAATAATTTTAAGATTTGGATCTTTTATATTATTAAAATTGTTAATTAAAAAACTAAGAGCCTTAGTTTCATTTTCAAGGTCAGAATTAATTAAAGATATTTTTTTTACAGAATGCCAATAGAAAATAGTATTTTTTTTATTAAATAGTTCATAAATTTTTTTAGATTTTTTGTACTCTTCCATTTGTAGATAATTTTCTGCTAATAGTGCCTGATTAATTTGAAATTTAGGATTAAAATAAATCGATAAGTTTAAGTAAAAATTAGATTTATTATAGAGCTGTTCGCCAGAGTATAAATTTGCAATCACATAAAAAAATTCACTGAGTAAATGTTCAGGATTTTTACAATCAAATATTTTAGTTATTTCACTATATTTTTTATCTTTTATCCAAAATTTAGTTTGATCTAAAAGTATATTAGAATCTAATATATCAGTATATTTTTTAATTATATCAACTGCTTCGTTGTTTCTTTTTTTTGAAAATAAATAATTCACATAAAAAAAAATATACCTTGTATAATCAATTTCAGTAGAATTGAGCAATTTTAAAAACGACTCGTCTACATTTTTATTAAGGTAACAATTAATAAATGCTTCTTGAATAATGGTAAAATTTTCATAATTTTCAGGAATATCCTGAAAAAGTTTTTTATCTTCAATTTCCTTTTTGTCAAAAACTTTAGAATAATTTATTAAAATATTAGCAATTAATTTATCAAAATTAGAAGATTGTGAATCTTGATTTACTAAATTTAAATTTTCAGTAGCTAAATCATATTTTTTTTTTGCTAGATAGTTTGCTCCCAAAATTATATTAGCTTCAGAAAAATTATTAGATTGATTATCGATATTTCTTAAAAAATCTGTAGCTTTTTCTATTTCTTGTTCTTGAACTAATATTGATAAATACTCTTTAACAAATGGAAAATGGATTTTGCTCAACTCTTTTATTTTAACAAAAAATTCTCGAGATTCGCGAATATCATTATTTCTAGATGATAAAAGGCCAGAAAAATAATTCGATATGTTTTCTTTTGAATAAGATTTAATGTTATTTGATGAATTTGCAGTAATATTTGAAAATAAACAAAAAAATACCAATATAAAAAAACATTGCTTATATAATTTTATTTTCATAATCCTTATTATTCTATGATGAAAAAAAATATAAATCAAAAAATCATTTCAATAATTGAATACTATAAAATGATTAACCTAGATATGATCATTAGTAACGATCCTATAACTAGATATAAAAGAGAAAAAAATATTAATTTCGTTTCTGATAAAAGAGAAAAATTAAACATATTAAAGAAAAAAATTGAAAATATAAAAAACTGTAATTTAAAAAAAGCAGCAAATAAGATGGTTTTTTCTGATGGAAACATAAACTCAAAAATAATGTTTGTTGGAGAAGGCCCTGGAGCTCAAGAAGATCGGATGGGGTTACCTTTTGTAGGAGCTGCTGGTAAATTGCTAGATAAAATGCTGGATGCCATTAATCTTAATCGAACCAAAGTTTACATCAGCAATGTAGTAAACTATAGACCTCCAAATAATAGGAGGCCAACTGATGAAGAAATAGAAAAATATTTACCTTTTCTAAAACTCCATATCGAAATTATAGAACCCAAAATACTAATATTACTAGGAAGTACAGCCATGCAGGCAATATCTGGAAAAGAAAAAATAATTTCGAAAGCAAGAGGCAAATGGTTTAAAATTAAAATAGGTGGATGTGAACCAGAAATTATTGTTACCTTTCATCCTGCTTTTCTAATTAGGCAACCAGAACAAAAAAAAAATTCTTGGTATGATCTAAAATTAATAAGAGAAAAAATAAAATTTCTTAAACTATAAAATATAATTAATTTGGCAAAAAATAAAATAATTGCAGGGGTTGATGAAGTTGGAAGAGGAAGTTGGATTGGTCCTGTTTTTTCTGCTGCAGTGATTTTAAATAAAAAAATTAATAATAATATTCTTAAAGATTCAAAAAAAATATCTTATGAAAATAGATTAAAGTTATCTAATTATATTAAAGCAAACTCTTATTTTGCTATAGCCAGAGCATCAGTAAAAGAAATAGAAAAAAAAAATATTTTACAAGCTACTTTGTTATCTATGAAAAGAGCAATTAAAAAATTAAATAAGAATCCTGATTTAATATTGGTTGATGGAAATCATGTTCCAAAAATAAATAACATAAAAATTAAAGCAATTATCCGAGGTGATGAAATTATTCCTTCAATTTCTGCTGCCTCTATCATTGCAAAAGTTGCAAGAGATAAACATATAAAAAAATTGTCAAAAAAATTTAAAAAATATTCGTGGGATACTAATTTTGGTTATGGAACTAAAAAACACCAAGATGCTTTAAAAAAATTTGGTGTCACTTCTCACCATCGAAAAACCTACAAACCAATACACAAGATATTGAGTCAAAAATAATTTTGTACACAAGAAGACTCATTTAAATTCAATCACAGGTTGACCATGGAATCCGTTTGGAGTCTAATCACTTCCTATAAATGGAAGATAATTTTAAAAATAAAATAATTAATGGCGATTGTCTTGTAGAATTAAAAAAAATTCCCGATAGAACTTTTGATTTAGTCTTTGCTGACCCTCCTTACAATCTTCAATTAAAAAATAAATTAACTAGACCAGACAACTCTGAAGTAAATGCAGTGGATGATAAGTGGGATCGGTTTGAAAGCTTCAAAAAATATGATGAATTTACTATTTCTTGGCTAAAAGAATGTAAAAGGATTTTAAAAAAGAATGGAGCTCTATGGGTAATTGGAAGTTATCATAATATATTTAGATTAGGAACTGCTATACAAAATTTAGGGTTTTGGATTTTAAATGATGTTGTGTGGAACAAAAATAATCCGATGCCAAATTTTAGAGGGACACGATTTACCAATGCTCACGAAACATTGATTTGGGCTTCTAAAAACCAAAAGTCAAAATATACTTTTAATTATCAATCTCTTAAATGTTTAAATGATGATTTACAAATGAGATCTAATTGGAATTTACCAATCTGTAGTGGTAGTGAAAGGCTAAAAAAAAATGGAAAAAAAGTACACTCAACTCAAAAGCCAGAGTCTTTATTACACAGAATTTTGTTAGCTTCATCAAATAGGGGTGATTATATTTTAGATCCATTTCTTGGATCAGGGACTACAGCCGTAGTTGCCAAAAAACTTGGAAGGATTTGTTTTGGAATAGAAAAAGAAAACAAATATTTCAATGCTGCTAAACAAAGATTGAATAAGACTATCCCAATAGAAGATAATTATTTAGACACATTGCAAAACAATAGATCTAAACCGCGAATTCCTTTTGGTTCATTAGTTGAACTTGGAATTGTAAAACCGGGAATGGATATTTTTGATCAAAAAAGAAAGGTAAATGCAAAAATAATGGCTGACGGAAGTATAAAATATCAAAAATCTGAAGGCTCAATTCATAAAATCGCAGCAAAAATATTAGGTGCTGAAAGTTGTAATGGATGGACTTATTGGCATTACAATATGAATGGATCGATAGTTCCAATTGACAATTTAAGACAAAAATTAATTTCTACCAACTAATTTTATAAACTTTGCCTAAGTATTGGCTTAAAAAAAATTTATTTTTAGAAAAAAATTTCAAAAAAATATTTCTTATTAAAATTAGAAAAGGATTTGAAAGGTGAAATATAAAATAATTAATTCTTGTTCTTCTATCTATCAAATTTAGTCTCTTTATTCTTCGTCTATAATAACTTTGTAAATCAAAATAATCGGCAGCACGAAAATAATTACTTACTTCAAAAGCACTTTCTATTGCCTGTGCGGCTCCTTGAGCAAGGGTAGGTAAATTTGAAAATAATGCATCTCCTATTACAAAAACATTTTTGAATTTTGGGTGTGCAAAATTTTTATCAATATTTATAGGCCACCAATTAAATCTTTTTTCAAAAATATATTTAAAATCTTTGTTATGAATATATAATTTTTCATTTAAAGTACTTGATATTAACTTTTGCTCTTCCTCACTATATCTCCATTTATAATATGGATCTTTTTCAACTTGCAGTTTTGTAATTAATACTGCATTCAAGTCTTGGTTTTTGTTAATTGGGTAAGTAACTAAATGAGCATTATTTCCCAAAAATAGAGAAATATTTTCTTTATCGATTATTTTTAAATCATCTTTAAAAGTTGCTCTTATTGCTATTGAATCACTGTAGTGAGGATTTGTGCTATTTTCACATACAAATTTTTTTGCATTCGAATCCATGCCAGTTGCTATAACTAGAAAGTCAAAATTTTCACTTGAACCATCCCTAAAATTAATTTTAATTTTATTTTCAGAATGTTCTAAATTTGTAACATATTTATCAAATTCTATAAATTCAGATAAATCTTTTGATAAAAATTTTAACAAAGAAGGTCTTCTTAAACAGGTATAAAGTTCATTTTCATTATTAAAAGTATTAATATTAATCTCGCTTATAAGTTTTTGATTATTTAATGATTTAAAGCAGACTTTTTTTGGATTGAAGAATTTATCTTTATCAAATTTATTGAAACCTATTTTATTTAGTATTTTAATACTATTTGTGCTCAGCTGAATTCCATAACCTTCATGTGGATTAATTTCTTTTTTTGTTTCAAAAATTTTAAAATTTAGATTAAATTCTCTTAAAAAATTGCCTAAAACCAATCCAGCTATTCCTGATCCAATAATTGCAATTTTTCTCATATTTGATCCTGGATTGATTTGTAAATTTTTTTTGTAAACGACGGTAATATATATTTTTCAAATTTAGATTTATCTATCCATTGAATTTTATCAGTTTTTTTAAAACTTTTTATATAATTAACTTTTATTTTCATATTCATATTTGACATTTTAATATTTGTTACTTTTTTCAAATTTTTGGAAAAGTTTTTTTTTGAAATTTCACGCATTGGAAAAATCAATAAGTTTTTTAGAAATGTATATTCTTCATTTTTAATTAATAAAACCTTATTTTTATTTTCGCAATATTTTACCTCAAAAAATTTATTTTTTTCTTTTTTTATTTTAGATTTAATTTCGAAATCTTTTTTTTTAAACGATAAACAATTTGTTATTAAAGGACATTGATGACACAAAGGATTTTTTGGTTTACAAATTAATGCGCCTATTTCCATGATCGCCTGTGCATAGTCACTAGATCTAACTGCGTTACAAAAAAAAAATCTCTTTTTCATTAAATTTTCTTTTGCTATTTCTTTTTCAGTCTTCAAATTTAAAACTCTTATAAGAACTCTTTCTACATTTCCATCTAATGGAATTATGGGTTTATTAAACGCAATTGCCATTAAGGCGCTAGCTGTATATTCGCCAATTCCAGGAAGTTTTTTTAATTCACTTAAATTATTAGGTAGTTTATTTTTATATTTATTAACTATAATTTCAGAAGTTTTTTTTAAATTTTTTGCTCTTGAATAGTAGCCTAAACCCTGCCAATTTTTAAAAAGTTTATTTTCATTAACCCTTGAAAGGCTTCTCAAATTTGGAAAGTTTTTAACAAAATTTTTAAAATATGGTACCACTGTTTTAACTTGGGTTTGCTGGAGCATAAATTCACTTACAAGTGTATAATATTCTTTTCTTTTTTGAGAACTTTTTATTCTCCAAGGAAGATGTCTTTTGTTTTTATCGTACCAATAAAGTATTTTTTTTGGTAGTATTGATTGAACTTTATGCATTTCAAAAAGAGTATAAAACAAGGATCCTTTTACATTCAAGGACTAAGATCTTTTAAAGACACTTTGCCTAAAAATTTAAAAAAAATTCTTAATAAAAGAGGTTATGTTTATTCTGATATTATTAATAACTGGAGTTACATAGTTGGTTCAAATATATCTAATGTTTCTTACCCCAAATCTTTTAAACCTAATGGAAAAAAATCAGCTGGTACATTAATTATAAATGTTCAAAGAGGTAATGAGGTTGACATAGAGTATAGCAAAACTCAAATTATAAATAAAATTAATAGTTATTTTGGTTATAAAATTATTGATAAAGTCCGGCTAGAAACGTTTGAAATGAAAACAAATTCAAAAAAAAATAGAAGCTCTTTAGTTTCTGGTGCGTCAAAAAATAGATATTTAAAAAATATAAATAATATCAATAATGAACTAATTAAAAATTCTTTAATCAATCTGACAAAATACTTAAAATGAAAAAAATATATTTAATTTTTTTTTTTCTTTTTTTTTCATTAGAAACTAATGCTGCGACAGACTATAATAAATATGAAATAAAAGAAGGTAATGAAAATGCAAAAGTTAAAATATTTGTATTTGAATCTTTAACATGTCCACATTGTGCAGATTTTCATAAAAATATATATCC
>CAJVZX010000001.1 GCA_913020625.1 uncultured Pelagibacterales bacterium | reverse complement strand
GCCAGTATATCAATTTAAATATAGTTTTATCCTTAGCTTTTTTTGCTATTTTTATGGCCGTTAACCATTTTCTTTTTTCTAATGCTTTGAATGCAGCTTTAGATATTTTAAAATCTTTTTGTGATACCAATGATGACTTATAAGTTGATTTAACTGTTTTTTTTTTAAAAACTAGGGGCTTTTTTTCTGGGTAAATAATTATTTTATCTTCTGTTTTAGCAATTTTAGTTTTTTTCTTTATCATTTGAGGTTTTTTTTCTGGATAAATTACTTTTTTTCTAGCTGTGTCAATTTTTGTTTTCTGATCAATAACTGGCTTTGATTTTGGAAGTAATGATTTAGCTGTAACAACTTGCGATACTAAAAAGACAGAAAATAATAAAGGCACTACATAAAGTTTACGCAGATTTTTCATAAATTTTTAGATGAATATGTTTTTTAAAATATGTTATAAAGACTTATGTTTAAAGGATCAATTGTTGCCTTAATAACTCCATTCAAAAATAATGAACTTGATGAAGATTGTTATGTTTCACTGATACACCACCATTTAAGTAATGGCACTTCTGGCCTAGTTCCTGCTGGAACTACTGGAGAGTCGCCCACATTGAGTCATGAAGAACACGAAAGAGTTATAGAATTATGTGTAAAGGAATCAAAAGGAAAAATTCCCGTTATTGCAGGCACCGGATCAAATTCAACCGAAGAAGCAATTTCTTTAACAAAATATGCTGAAAATATTGGGGCGAGTGCTGCATTAGTAGTTACTCCTTATTATAATAAACCAACACAAGAAGGTTTGTATCAACATTTTAAGGCTATTAATGACAACTGTTCAATTCCAATAATTATTTATAATATTCCTTCACGTTCGGTTGTAGATATGAGTGTTGATACGATGGCAAGACTTTTTGAATTAAAAAATATAATTGGAGTAAAAGATGCCACCGGAGATTTGAACAGAGTTGGCTTGCAAAAAAAGAAAATGGGTCCTGATTTTATTCAATTATCTGGAGAAGATGGAACAGCACTAGAATTTAATTCCCGAGGTGGAGTTGGTTGTATTTCAGTCACAGCAAATGTTGCCGCAAAACTTTGTTCTGAATTTCAAAGAGCTTCATTAGAAAAAAATAATAGCAATTTATTAGCAAAAGCAAATGAAATAAACAATAAATTGATGCCACTCCACAAATCTTTGTTCATTGAAAGCAGTCCAAGTCCCGTCAAATATGCTGCTAGTTTATTACATTTATGTTCAGAAGAGGTTAGATTGCCTTTGGTTAAAATTACGGAAGATACAAAAAAAGTTGTAAAATCTGCAATGTCTTTTGTAAACTTAATTTAGTTAATGAAACAAAGAACCAAAAATGGTTTAAAAATAATTTCTAATAATAGAAAAGCAAGATTTAACTATTTTTTTAATGAATTTTACGAAGCGGGAATAGTGCTCAAAGGTTCCGAAGTAAAATCACTAAGAGAAGGAAAGGCTAATATTTCAGAATCATACGCAATAGATAATGCTGGTGAAATATTTTTACTTAATTCTCACATTCCTTCTTATAAAGAATCTAGTTATAACAATCATGATCCCAGAAGAAATAGAAAACTACTACTAAATAGTCGTGAAATTAAAAAGCTTATCGGAAGAGTTAATCAAGAAGGATTTACGTTAATTCCGACAAAGTTATATTTTAAAAAAGGGAAAGCTAAAATAGAAATTGCAGTAGCTAAAGGTAAAAAACACCATGATAAAAGACAGACTATAAAGAAAAGAGATTGGAATAGAGAAAAAGCAAGATACTTCAGAAAAAGCAGTTAATCAAATATGGTTATTCTTTCATTAGGATCTAATTTGCCCTCTAAATACGGGGATAAATTTGAAAATTTAAAATATGCAATCTCTCTTCTTGAAGATAGGGATATTTTATTGAATAAAAAGTCTAGTTTTTACGAAACTCCTTCCTATCCTGATAAAAGTAAACCTAAATTCGCTAATATGGTTATTTCAATCAAAACTAGTTTATCCCCAGTAAATTTGATGACAATTATAATTGATATTGAGAAAAAATTAGAAAGAATAAGAAAAAATAAAAATGATCCTAGAACGTGTGATATTGATATTATTGATTATAAAGATCAGATAATAAAAATTAAAAATAATAATTTTTATTTAGAGATACCTCATAAAAGCCTTGTTTCAAGAAATTTTGTTTTATATCCTTTACAAGAAATATTGCCTAATTGGAAACATCCTAAAACTAAAGAAATTCTAAGTGTATTAATTAATAAACTTAATGAAGAAGACAGAAAATCTATATTAAAGATAAATAAAAATTGATATAATCAAAAAATGCTCAATCAAGAAGATTTAATAAAAAAAATAAAAAATTATAACAAATTTTTAAATCTCGAAACTTTATCTAAGGCTTATACTTTCGCTCTAAATGCTCACAAAAATCAAAAAAGGGATTCTGGCGACCCCTATTTAACCCACCCGATTGCTGTGGCTGATATATTGACCGACTTGAAGCTTGATAGTGCTACTATTGCCACCGGGTTACTTCATGACACTATAGAGGATACTAATGCTACATATAAAGCAGTTGAGAAAGAATTTGGAAAAGAAGTAGCAGATTTAGTGGATGGAGTTACAAAAATTTCTGCACTAGAAGACAGAATCATTGAAAATTCTAAAGCAGAAAATATTAGAAAACTTATTCTTGCCACTTCAAAAGATATAAGAGTTTTAATTGTTAAGCTCGCAGATCGACTTCATAATATGAGAACCCTAGATTCTGTTTCTGATGAAAATAGAAGAGAAAGAATTGCCAGGGAGACGATGGAAATATATGCACCACTTTCTGACAGAATGGGAATGAATTATATAAGAGATGAGTTAGAAGATTTATCTTTTCAAAAATTAAATCCTGAAGCAAGAAATCTTGTAGTAGAAAGACTTTTAATAAACAAAAAAAATAGGGAAAATAATTTCAAAGAAATATCAAAAGGTTTTAATAAAGTTTTAAAAAAAAGTGGGATAATTGCAAAAATAGTTGGACGTGAAAAAACCCCTTTTTCAATTTGGAAAAAAATGCAAACAAAAAGAGTATCTCTTGAACAACTTACCGACATCATTGGTTTCCGTATTATAGTTGATGATATTGAAACTTGTTACAAAGTCCTTGGCTTATTTCACAGTAATTGGTCTACAATACCTGGGGGGTTTAAAGATTACATATCAACACCAAAAATCAATAATTATAAATCAATACATACAGCTGTAATAGGACCAAATAAAGAGAGGGTAGAAATACAAATTCGTACTTATCAAATGCATGAATTTGCCGAAAGAGGAATTGCTTCTCATTGGATATATAAATCATCAGAAAAAGTTAGTCACTTGGCACTAAAAGAATATGATTGGCTAAGAGACCTTGTGGAAATTATGGAAAAAGATTCAAATCCAGAACATTATTTAGAATATACAAAATTACAAATGTTTCATGATAATGTTTTTTGTTTTACCCCAAAAGGTGAAGTTATCAAATTGCCAAAAGGCGCAACACCCATAGACTTTGCTTATGCAGTACATACAAGAATTGGTGACACTTTAACTTCATGTGAAATTAACGGAAGAGGCTCACCATTACAATCTGCATTAAAAAATGGTGACTTGGTTAAAATTATAGGTTCAAAAAATGCTTCACCATCTTTAAATTGGATATCATATGCCAAAACAGGAAAAGCTCGAGCCTCTATAAGAAGATTTTGGCAAATCAAAAAAAATATTTATCAAAAAACTGATAAAAAATATGTTAGTAGTTTATGCATAAAAATACCCGACATACCTGGAAAATTAGGTGAAGTAAGCAGTTTAATTGGATTTCATGAAAACAATATAGCAAATATGGAAATCATATCAAAAAAGAATGATTATTTAGAATTTATTTTTGATATACAGATTAATGATTTAAAAAATTATAGAAATTTAATAAGTGAACTTAAATTAAAAGACTATAAATTTAAAATTATAAGACACAGGAAGAAGGATGCTTTCTTACAGCGAATCTTTAAGAATTTTAAAAGAAACCGAAGCATTACTTGAAGGTCATTTTATACTTTCGTCGGGTCTACACAGCAATCGATATGTTCAATGTGCTAAATTGTTAAGCCTCCCCAAGAAGGCTGAAATTGTATGTGTTTCATTAGTCGAAAAGATTAAAAGTAATTTTGGTAAAATTGATATTGTCTTATCACCTGCTATAGGTGGAATTGTGGTCGGTTATGTAATAGGCAAACATTTAAATGCACAAACTATTTTTGCTGAACGAGTAGAAGATAAATTAAGTTTAAGAAGAGGTTTTTCTATACCAAAAGACAGCAAGGTTCTTGTTGTCGAAGATGTAGTTACTACTGGCAAATCTGCTTTAGAATGCTCCAAAATAGTAATTGAGAATGAAGCCAGATTAATAGGATACGCATGTATTATAGACAGATCTAATAATGAACTTCTAATTAAAGATAGAATCATTTCCCAAATTAAAATTAATATACCGGTTTATGATGAAAATGATTTACCCAATGATTTAAAAAAAATTACTGCTGTAAAACCAGGCAGTCGGAATTTAGCCGAATGAATAAAATTAGACTTGGCGTAAACATTGATCACGTTGCCACTGTTAGAAATGCTCGCGGTGAATCATATCCCGATCCTCTTAGGGCGGCCATATTGGCGCAAAAAAGTGGAGCAGATTCAATTACAATACATTTAAGGGAAGATAGAAGACATATTAAAGATAGCGATTTAAAAAAAATAAAAAAAAAGCTTAAAATTCCATTAAATTTAGAAATGGCACCAACTAAGGAGATGTTAAATATAGCGATTAAGAATAAACCCAATTATGTATGTATCGTTCCAGAAAAAAGAAAGGAAATTACAACAGAAGGCGGTTTGAACGTTAAAAAAAATAAAAAAAACCTAAAAAGAATAATTAATGAATTAAAAAAAAGGAAAATTAGGGTAAGCTTATTTGTAGAGCCACAAGTTTCAGATATAAGATTATCGAAAATATTAGGAGCTAATTGTGTCGAACTTCACACAGGTAAATTTAGTAATTTATTTCATAAAAATAATAGAATTAATTTATCACTTATGAATTTAAAAAAATCCGCAATTTACGCGAAGCAACTAGGATTAGAAGTACATGCTGGACATGGTTTAACTTATAAATCGGCGCATCATGTAGCAAAAATTAAAAGTATTTCCGAATTAAATATTGGTCATTTTATCATCTCGGAATCTTTGTTTGTGGGTATGACTAAATCAATTAAAAGATTTAGAAAAATCATAAATAAATAAAATGAAAATTTTTGGCATTGGAACAGATATAATAAACATTAAAAGAGTTGAAAAATCTTTAAAGATTTATGGCAACAAATTTAAAGAAAATATTTTTTCAAAAAATGAAATTGCTTACTGTGAAAGAAAAAAGAATCCAAGCGCATTTTATGCAAAAAGATTTGCTGCCAAAGAAGCTTTAAGTAAGGCTCTGGGCACCGGCATAAGAAAAAATATAAAATTTAAAAATATCGAAGTGCTTAATGATCATTACGGAAAGCCATCTATTAAACTAATAGGACCAGTCGATAAATATCTTAAGCTTAAAATTAAAAAAAGAAAATATAACATATTTTTGTCTATTTCTGATGATAAACCTTGGGCTCAAGCTACTGTCGTAATTTCTTATAATTGATGCAAAAAAAAATTATAGAAAATATAAAAACAATTTTTTATGCACTAATAATCGCTTTGATTATTAGAAGTTTTCTTTTTCAGCCATTTTACATACCTTCATCTTCAATGGAACCAAATCTGTTGGTTGGTGATAGACTGTTTGTTTCTAAATATTCGTATGGATACAGTCGTCATTCCTTGCCTTTCAGTCCAAATTTTTCAAACAATAGATATTTTAGCAAGACTCCCGTAAGAGGCGATATAATAGTTTTTAAAACTCCGGCTGATAACAGGACCGATTATATAAAAAGATTAATCGGACTTCCTGGAGACACTTTCCAAATTATTGACGGTGATTTTTATTTGAATGACAAAAAAATTCAACGCATAAAAATTAATAATACTGAAAAAATTTATTGTGGTAATAAAATAATAAATGTTAACGCATATGAAGAAACGCTTCCAAATAATAAAAAATATTTGGCCGTTTATAGAAAGGAGGGAACAATGCTAAATACAGATAAATTTATAGTGCCAAGTAATCATTATTTTTTTATGGGAGATAATAGAGATTGTTCAAAGGATAGCCGTTTTTTAGGTAGCGTTGGTTATGTTCATTTTAATAATCTTGTCGGTAGGGCTAGTTTAATTTTTTTCTCTAACGATAAGCAAAAAGGTGGCTTTATTAAATTTTGGAAATGGAATAAAAGTTTACGAATTGAACGTTTTTTTAAAAAAATACAATGAGATTGAACATAGCTAAAATTGAAAAGAGATTGAAAATTAAAATAAAAAATAAATTTCTAATTACTACAGCACTAACACATAAAAGCGCGAACAAAGAAATAAATAATGAGAAATTAGAATTTTTGGGCGATAGGGTAATAGCCCTAATTTTTGCAAGGAAATTATTTGATTTATATCCAAATGAACCAGAGGGTATATTAGATAAAAGATTTGCAAAATTAGTTAATAGAAACACGTGTGCTTCAATATCTTGGGCAATTGGCATCAAAAATTTTATTATAATGGGGCCACAAAAAAAAAATATTACACCAAAAGATGAAAAAATTTTAAGCGACGTATGTGAGGCTTTGATTGGCGCCATTTATCTTGATCGAGGATATGAATATGTTAAAGAATTCGTTTTAAGACTTTGGAATAAAGAAGTAAAAAAATCACATATTACAATTCTTGACTCAAAAACTAAATTACAGGAATATTCACTTAAACTTTACAAAAAACTTCCAGTTTACCGTTTTTTAAATTTGAAAGGACCTAAGCACAATCCAACATTTAAGATTTCTGTTTTAATTGATGGGGCTAATCAATTTATTGGATTTGGAAAATCCAAAAAACTGGCAGAACAAGACGCTGCTGACAAACTAATAAAAGCTTTAAATATAAGATAAATATGCATTGGCATGACGAAGGTTATTTATTATCCAAAAATAATTTTAACGAAAATTCAATTATCATTGAAACTTTTACTTTAAGACACGGAAAGTGCTCTGGAATAGTATATGGAGGGTCTTCAAGAAAGCAAAAGAGATTTTTTCAAGTAGGAAATAAATTATTATTAAATTTTAAGTCGAAAAATGAAAACAAAATAGGATATTTTAATACAGAACTTTTTAAAGCAATATCTCCATCTTTTTTTGACGATAAAAGAAAAACCATTTGTTTATTATCAGCATGTACATTTCTAAAAATTCTATTACCCGAAAGACAAATTAATACAAAAATTTATAGTTCATTTGAGAAAATGCTAAATTTTTTTAATTCTGCCAATTGGATAAATCGTTATATTTATTGGGAATTATTTTTGATTAAAGAATTAGGTTATGAAATAGATTTTAATAATAATAAGAAAAATACAAATGCAGCAAACGTAACTATTGAAATAAATGGCAAATATTTCAAAATTCCAAATTTTTACCTAAAGCAGAATGTAATCAAATTTTCAAAAAAAGACACTAAAGAGGCGTTGCAATTTAACAAAAACATTATTTTAGAAAATTTTGTTTTGCCAAATCATCTTAGTTTTCCTATTTCAAGAAATATTTTAGAAAAATATTATATTTAACAACCATGGAACTTTTTAAAAGGTCTTTATTAAAAACAATTACTTGGAGAATCGCAGCATCATTAGATACTTTTGTAATTGCTTGGGTAATTACTGGCAATTGGAAGATGGGAGGATCAATTGCCGGAATAGAAGTTATTACTAAAATGTTCATCTATTATTTCCATGAGAGAGTTTGGAATAAAATTAAATGGGGAAAAAAAAAGAAATGGTGGTGGTTATCTTAGTTTTTTTGCAATTTCATCTGCGAAATACGTAACAATTGCGCTTGCTCCAGCTCTTTTAAAGGACATTAAACTTTCAACAATAGCATTTTCATCAATAATTTTATCATCTATTCCTTTTCTGATTAAACTATACTCTCCAGAAACCTGATAGGCAAAAACAGGTATCTTAAAACTATCTTTAATTAATTTTATTATGTCTAGATATGGCATTCCTGGTTTTACCATTACAAAGTCGGCTCCCTCTTTGATATCCAAAGCGACCTCTCTAAGAGCTTCTTTAGAGTTTTTATAATCCATTTGATAGTTTTTTTTATTACTTTTTAATAGTTTGTTTGATCCAACTGCATCTCTGAAAGGTCCATAAAAATTAGAAGCATACTTTACTGCATAAGATAGTATTTGAACTAATTTAAAGTCTTTCTTATCCAAAGCTTTTCTTATTTCTCCAATTCTACCATCCATCATATCTGATGGTGCTATTACATCACATCCCATTTCAGCCTGAAGAAGTGATTGTTTTACCAATATTTTTATTGTTGCATCGTTATCTACGTAACTTTTATTTATAATTCCGTCATGACCATGTTTAGTATATGGATCTAAGGCAACATCGCACATTATTCCAATTTCGTTATAATTTTTTTTTATGAGTCTTAAAGCTTTACATATTAAGTTATTTCTATTAAGAGCCTCGGAACCTCTGTTATCTTTTTTGTAAAAAGGAGTGTTTGGGAATAATGCTATCATAGGAATTTTTTGTTCGATTGCTTTTTCCACTAATTTTTCTATTTTATCTAGTGAATACCTATATATTCCAGGCATTGTTTTTATTGGTTCTTTTATATTTTTTCCATCTCTAATAAATATGGGCCATATCAAATCGCTTGGTGATAATGTATTTTCTTGAACTAATCTTCTGGTCCAATCTCTTTTTCTATTTCTTCTTAATCTTGTACTGGGGTAAGTGCCAACACTTTTCATATAATAATATATCCTAATTAATTTTTAACTTTATATTATAATGATTAATATAGTCAAAATATTGTGGTATATATATTATTATACTATATATTTAGATCAATTTTTAACTTTATCGAAGTCGAGAGAAAAATAGAAAAGTGAAAAACGTTATTCTAGCATCGGACCATGGTGGTTTTAAATTAAAAGAAATAATTAAAAAATTTTTAATAAAAAAGAGAAAAAAAGTTTTGGACCTAGGAACAAAAAACGCCAATTCAGTTGATTATCCTGATTTTGCTCATTTATTATCAAAAAAGATTAAAAAAAATAGTAAGCAAATTGGAATATTGATCTGTGGTTCTGGCATCGGAATGAATATGGTTGCAAATCGTCATAAAAATATTAGAGCCGCACTATGTTATAATGTCAAGTCTACGAAATTAAGCAGGCAACACAATAATGCTAATGTAATGACATTAGGCGCAAGATTAACTAATAAAAACATGGCTTTAAAGTGCGTATCTGTTTTTTTAAAAACTAATTTTGAAGGCGGTCGCCATTTACGTAGAGTAAAAAAAATTTAAAACGTTATGACAGAATTGAACAAATATCTATCCGAAGACTACGAATCCTTTTTCGACAAAGATTTATCAACCGCTGATCCAGAATTATATAATTCCATAAAACTTGAGCTTGAAAGACAACAACAACATATTGAATTAATTGCATCTGAAAACATTGTTTCAAAATCTGTACTAGATGCTCAGGGCTCGATAATGACAAACAAGTATGCTGAAGGTTATCCTGGAAGAAGATATTATGGTGGATGTGAGTATGTCGATATTGCTGAGGATTTAGCATTAGATAGAGTAAAAAAATTATTTGAATGCAAATATGCAAATGTTCAACCACACTCGGGCGCCCAAGCTAATGGAGCGGTATATCTTGCGCTTTTAAATCCAGGAGACCCAATACTTGGTATGAGTTTAAACTCTGGAGGTCATCTAACTCATGGAGCAAAAGTTGCGCTTTCTGGTAAATGGTTAAATTCATTTCATTACGACGTAGATAAAACAACTGGTCTTATTGATTATCAACAAGTTGAAAAGTTAGCGAAATTGCATAAACCAAAACTTATTATTGCTGGTGGGAGTGCTTATTCTAGAATTATTGATTTTAAAAAATTTAAAGAAATTGCAAATACTGTGAATGCATACTTAATGGTTGATATGGCACATTTTGCTGGATTGGTAGCTGGCAAAGGACACCCAAATCCAATTATGTACGCTGATGTTGTTACATCAACAACACATAAAGTTTTAAGAGGTGGAAGAGGAGGAATAATATTAACCAACAGAGAAGATATAATTAAAAAAATTAATTCTGCAGTTTTCCCAGGTTACCAAGGCGGCCCATTAATGCATATCATTGCAGCAAAAGCTGTCGCTTTTCAAGAGGCTTTACATCCTAGTTTTAAAAATTATATAAAATCTGTTCTTGATAATGCAAAAATTTTGTCAGAAATTCTTAAAAATAATGGCTTTAAAATATTTTCAGGAGGGACGGATACTCATTTAATGTTGGTTGATTTGAGACCTTTTAATGTAACGGGTAAAGACGCGGAAACAAGTTTAGGTAAAGCGAATATTACCTGCAACAAAAATGGCATTCCATTTGATACACAAAAACCAACCATTACGTCTGGTATAAGGCTTGGTACACAAGCAGCAACAACCAGAGGTTTTGGCCTTAATGAATTTAAAAAAGTTGGAAATTTAATTACAAAAGTAATAGAAGGATTATCAAAAAATCCTAATGATAATAGCAAAATTGAATCTGAGGTGAAAAAAGAAGTTATTTTACTTTGTTCGAATTTTCGAATATATAACCACTTGAGTAAAAAATAATATATGCTTTGTCCTTTTTGCAGAAAAAAAGATACTTCAGTTGTGGATTCTAGACCCACCGAAGATGGAACCGCAATCAGAAGGCGAAGAGTGTGCTCTTGTGAAAGAAAAGAACGTTTTACAACTTTTGAAAGAGTCCAATTTCGTGAATTAACTGTGATTAAAAATAGTGGTCGACGAGCTCCTTTTGATAGAGACAAAATTGCAAAATCGATCACGATTGCTCTTCGAAAAAGGCCCATTGATAGCGAGACTGTAGAAAGTTTTATTTCAAAAATTGTAAGAAATCTAGAAGGTCTTGGTGAAAATGAAATTCCAACATCTACTATAGGTAAATTTATAATGGATGGCCTCTCAAATCTAGATCAAGTAGCTTATGTTCGTTTTGCTTCAGTTTATAGAAATTTTAAGGAAGCGAAAGATTTTGAACAATTCATTGGCAACTTGAATGTCTATAAATCAGAATAAAAATTCATCGCATAATTTTTTTATGAACCTTGCTTTAATGCAAGCAAAAAAAAATTTAGGAAATACGAGTAAAAATCCAACCGTTGGGTGTGTTATTGTTAAGAATAATTTTGTTATATCAACAGGATGCACTGGCATCAAAGGAAGACCACATGCAGAGCATAATGCATTAAGCTATTCGAGTAATGATATAAAAGATTCTTATTTATATGTAACCTTAGAGCCTTGTTCAAGTTATGGCAAAACACCACCATGCGTTAAGTCAATTATTAAAAATAAAATCAAAAAAGTTTTCTTTTCTTTAAAAGACCCTGACCCAAGATCAAATAATAAAAGCATAAAGCAATTTAAAAAAAATAGAGTTAAAGCACACTGTGGAATTCTATCTTCCGAAGTGAAAAATTTTTACAGGAGTTATTATAAAAGTAAAGTATGTGGTTTACCTTTTGTAACAGCAAAAATGGCTGTGTCGAAAGATTTTTATACAAAAAATAAGAAAGGAAAATGGATTACAAATGAATTCTCTCGTGGAAGAGTGCACTTAATGAGAAAAAATCATGATTGCATCTTAAGCAGCTCAAAAACTATTGCTGATGATAATTCATCTTTAACATGCAGAATAATGGGTTTGGAAAAACGTTCACCGACTCGGGTTATATTAGACAAAAGATTAGAAACGTCAATCAGATCTACTATCGTTAAAACTGCATATAAATACCGAACAATTATTTTTTTTAATAGAAATAATAAAAAAAAAATTAAGACATTAAAGAATTTAAAAGTAAAACTTGTTAAGACTTCTTTAAAAGAAGATGGAAGTCTTGATATAAAAAAAATTCTTTTTAAAATTAAAAAATTTGGTTTTTCAAGAATTTTTTTGGAATCTGGAATAAAACTGACTACACATTTTTTGACGGAAGGTTTAATTGATGATTTGCACCTTTTTATATCAAGTAAAAAACTTGGCCACAATGGAAGTAATAATTTTAAAAAAGCAATGAAATTATTTTCAAAAAATATAAAGTTTGTTAATGAAAAAGTTAATTTACATGGGGATAAATTAATCACTTACAGATTTGCATAATGTTTAACGGAATAATCAAACAGACAGGTAAAATTAGTAGAATTTATAGAAATAAAGAAAATTGTTTTGTAGAAATTTTTTCTAAAATGAAATTTACAAAAAAGGAAATTGGAACTTCTATTTCATGTTCAGGCGCATGTTTAACTTTAGAAAAATATAAAGGTAAAATAAGTAAATTTTATATTTCTAAAGAAACTTTAAACAGAACTAATTTTAATTTTTCTATTAGAGGTGATATTATAAATATGGAAAAATCTTTAAAATATAAAGATCGAATATCTGGACATTTTGTTCAAGGCCATATCGATACTACCTGTACAGTAATGAGCATCGATTTAGTAGGCAAGTCTTGGCTTATTAATTTTAAATTGGCAAAAAAATATAATAAATACTTAATTCAAAAGGGCTCTATTGCAATTAATGGTGTTTCTTTAACAATTTCAAAAATTTTAAAAAATGGATTTCAAATTGCTGCTATCCCTTACACCCTCAAATCGACAAATTTATCGTATTTAAAGAGAAAAGACTTAGTTAATGTTGAATTTGATGTTTTTGGCAAATATATAAAAAGTTTTATAAAATGAAAAAAATCAATTTTTCAAAAATTAGTGAGATATTAAAAGATGCTAGGCATGGAAAAATGTTTATTTTGGTTGACGACGAAGGAAGAGAAAATGAAGGAGATCTTGTTATTCCAGCAACCAAAGTATCAGCAAATTCAATTAATTTCATGGCTAAATATGGAAGGGGCCTTATATGTTTAGCCTTAACTCAATCTCAAGTGAATAAACTTAATTTATCCTTAATGTCTCCTATTAATAAATCTAGAACCCAAACTGCTTTTACTGTTTCGATTGATGCAAGATATGGAATTACAACTGGTATTTCAGCTTATGATAGAGCACTTACAATTAAAACAGCAATTAAAAAAAATGTTTCACAAAAAAAAATTGTTTCTCCTGGACATGTTTTTCCACTAGTTTCTAAAAACGGTGGTGTCTTGGTTAGAGCGGGTCATACAGAGGCATCTGTCGATATATCTAAATTGTCTAAATGTGGAGATTCTGCAGTTATTTGTGAAATAATGAATGAAGATGGAACAATGGCCAGAGGAAAACAATTATTTAATTTTTCAAAAAAACATAAAATAAAATTAGGTAAAATTAATGATTTAATTGCATATCGCTTTAATCGAGAAAAATTAATAAAGTTTAAGAAATCCTCAATTATTGAAATTAAAAAGCAAAATTATAATATTAAAATTTTTGAAAGTTTATTAGATGGGTCTGAAAATTTTGCTTTAGTTAAGGGAAATATCAAAAAAAATAAAAATCCTAGAGTTAGGGTTATTTCATCAAATATAGTTAAAAATTATTTAATGGGTGAAAAATTACCTAATTTATTCAATCGAACTATCAAATATTTTAAAAATCATAAAGATTGTGTTTTAATCTTTATAAGGGATTCAAATCTAAAATCCGTTTCTGAAACTTTAAAAGGATATAAGAGTAAAGAGTTTTATAAAACCGGCGAAGATAAGCTGATTAGAAACTCTGGTTTAGGCGCACAAATAATTAAAGCTTTAAAAATTAAGAATATGATATTAGTTACTAGATCAAAAAAGAAAGTTATTGGATTAGAAGGTTATGGTATAAAAATTACCAAACAGGAAATAATTAAATGAAAAAAAAAATTTGTCTAGTTCTAGCAGATTATTATCCAGATATTACAAATATGTTGATGGAAGGTTCTACCAGAAGAATATTAGAAGCAGAATCTAAAAATATATTAAAAATTGGTCACGATACCATCCATGTCTCCGGGGTTTTTGAAATACCTGTGACAATAGCGAAACTAATAAGCAAATATGATGCTTTTGTGGCTTTAGGCTGTGTTATTAAAGGAGAAACTCCACATTTCGATTTAATTTCCAAAGCTGTTGTAAATGCAATAATGGATTTATCCGTTAAAAATAAGAAACCAATAGGTAATGGAATTATAACTTGCCTAAATATGCATCAAGCCATTGAAAGAGCTGATCCTAATGAAAAAAATAAAGGTGGTGAAGCAGTTTCTGCGGTATTACAAATTTTGGAAAATTTTTGAAAATGTATAACGAGGCTCTTCAAAATCCTAGAGTTATTGTAATTCAAAAATTATACGCCCATCATTTAAACAAAAACTCTGAAATAACTTTTCCTAAACACAGATATAAAAAATTCATAAAAGATGTTGTTAATGGGACAGTTGAAAGAAAAGAATTAATTCAAAATTTAATAGATAAAGAATTAAAGGATGATATTAACGAAAATAAGACAGAGTTAATGACAAAATTAATGATTATGGCAGCAATTTATGAATTTATGTTTATGCACAAAACTCCAATTAAAGTTGTTATTAGTGAATATCTAAAAGTTTCTGATTTTTTTGCCGGAAGATCACAAAAAAATTTTTTGAATGCTATCTTAGATAAAATTTCAAAAGTAAGCCGAAGTAAAGATAAATGAATTCTTATTAAAAAATTTATACAATATGATAAAATAATGAGATATATACACAATTCTTTATTAAAGATTTTTGTTGCCTTTTATGATTTTTTTTGACAATTTTCTTTTTTTTAATCAAAACTAATTTTTAAAATGATTGTTACACATGCCTTTGTAATAGCTGCTGGTTTTTTAGCAATTCTATATGGTTTTATAGCAAGTAAACAAATCTTATCTGCTAGCCAGGGTAATTTAAAAATGAGAGAAATTGCTAGTGCTATTCAGGAGGGAGCGAGAGCCTATTTGAATCGTCAATATAAGACTATTGCTATAGCAGGAATTGTCATTCTTATTATTATTTCTTATGCTTTAGGTATATGGGTGGGTCTTGGATATTTTATTGGTGCTTTTCTCTCAGGTGCAGCAGGATATATTGGAATGCTTGTATCTGTTCAGGCAAATGTTAGAACAGCAGAAGCTTCGAGAAAGGGTCTAGCAGCGGGCCTAAATATAGCATTTAAGTCTGGTGCTGTAACTGGAATGCTGGTTGCGGGATTAGCTTTGTTGTCAATATCAATTTATTACTTAATTTTATTAAAATTAAATATAGAAAATAGGGAAATAATTAATGCTCTCATCGGACTCGGTTTTGGTGCTTCTCTAATCTCAATTTTTGCAAGATTAGGCGGAGGAATTTTTACAAAAGGTGCTGATGTAGGCGCTGATCTAGTTGGTAAAGTTGAGGTAGGAATTCCTGAGGACGATCCAAGAAATCCTGCTGTGATAGCTGATAACGTTGGGGATAACGTTGGTGATTGCGCTGGAATGGCTGCCGACCTGTTTGAAACTTATGCTGTCACAATTGTTGCTACTATGGTTTTATCGTCAATATTCTTTGTTAACAATTTAAGTATGATGATTTATCCATTGGCAATTGGAGCCACATGTATAATTACATCAATAGTAGGAACTTTTTTTGTTCGCTTAGGTCCGAGTAAAAATATAATGGGAGCTCTGTACAAAGGGTTTATAGCTACAGCTATTTTGTCTTTAGTGTTACTATATCCAATTACGGATAGAATAATTGGTTTAAATAATACTTATTCGTCAACAAATTCTGAATTTACTGGTTTAGATCTTTATTTTTGTGGAATTATTGGTTTGGTAATTACGGGCCTTATCATATGGGTAACGGAATTTTATACAGGTACAAAATTTCGTCCCGTTTTAAGCATTGCCAAATCATCAACGACTGGTCATGGCACAAACGTTATTCAAGGATTAGCTGTTTCTTTGGAGGCAACAGCATTACCAGCATTGATTATTGTATCAGGAATTTTAATGACAAATCACTTTGCTGGTTTATTTGGTATAGCAATAGCAGTAACCACTATGCTCGCTTTAGCTGGTATGGTTGTTGCCTTGGATGCTTATGGACCAGTTACAGATAATGCTGGAGGTATCGCAGAAATGTCAAATCTACCTAAAAAAATTAGAAAAACTACCGATGCTTTAGATGCTGTGGGAAATACAACAAAAGCTGTTACCAAAGGTTATGCTATAGGTTCAGCGGGATTAGGTGCGCTAGTTTTATTTGCTGCCTATACAGAAGACATAAAATTTTTCTCAAATGTTAGTGGTTCGAATCTTGAAAATATTTCAGTAAATTTTGATTTATCCAATCCTTTTGTTGTTGTTGGTTTATTAGTTGGAGGTATGCTTCCTTATCTATTCGGATCAATGTCTATGCAGGCTGTGGGAAGAGCAGGTGGCGCTGTAGTTATTGAGGTAAGAAGGCAATTCAAGAAAATACCTGGAATTATGAAACGCAAAAGAAAACCTGATTATGGAAGATTGGTAGATTTATTAACTAAAGCAGCAATCAAAGAAATGATAATACCATCATTATTACCTGTTTTATCACCTATAATTTTATATTTTGTTGTCCTAGTAATCGGAGGACTTGAATCTGCGTTATCCGCTGTTGGAGCCATGTTACTGGGAGTTATTATCACAGGTTTATTTGTTGCAATATCAATGACGGCTGGTGGTGGAGCATGGGACAATGCAAAAAAATATATCGAAGATGGTAAATTTGGCGGCAAAGGTTCAGAAGCACACAAGGCTGCTGTTACTGGAGACACTGTTGGCGATCCGTATAAAGATACAGCTGGTCCTGCGGTGAATCCCATGATCAAAATAACTAATATAGTTGCATTGCTTCTCTTGGCGGTTATAGCACACTAATATTATTTTCTTCCCTGCTCCATTTTTTGTCTAACACTAGACAAAAAACTATAAACAAAATTTTCTCTCCTAATATCATTTTCGGTAATAGCTTTCGCAAATTTTATATCTTTTATATTTTTTTTATCATAAAAAGTTTTATTATTTAAAACACCATATTTATCAAATTCTAAAACTAAAACATTATTTTTAGTTAATTCACTTCTGCCAAGTTTTAAAGTTTTACCTTTGGTTATCGTTCTTTCTATATAAATCCATAAATTATCGTCAGTCATCCCTTTGGTCGCAGGTTGTCCTAAAACTTTAATTGCGTCATTTTTATTTGATTTACTTACAATGATTAACTTTTCTCTCTTATCAAGATATGCTATCCCGTGTGTTTTGGTTAATTTAATGCGTTGACATTCTGTTAAAAAAACTAAACTTGTCAACAATAATATTACAATATTTTTCATATGAACAAATATATCAAAAAAGTAAAATCACAGGAAGATAAGTTATATAACAAAGTTCTATTTTTATCACGAAATAAATTATTTTACATAAAATTTGGTTTGAAAGATACTTTTCAGAATAGAATCAATCTTATTTTTCTTCATATTTCATTTTTGTTTATTAGAACAAAACAAAAAAACGAACAATTGATATACAAAGAATTTGATCAGAAATTGTTTGATTACACTTTCAAAAAAATAGAACTCAATATGAGAGAAGTTGGTTGTAGCGATATGACGGTTAACAAAAAAATGAAATTTATGATTAATATGTTTTACAATATTTTGCTAGATAGTGAAAAATATGCACAAAAAAATATAAAAAATAAAAATTCATATTTGTTAAAATATCTATCTCAAAATAATGACAAAAAAAGTCCTATTAATATTGCTTTAGTTGAATATTTTGACACTTATCAAGCTTTTTGTTTTGATTTAAGTTCAGATAGTGTATTAAATGGTGATTTAAATTTTCATTATAAATGAACATATTGTAAATGGCAGTACCTAAACGAAAAACCTCGAAATCCAGAAGAGATAAAAGAAGATCTCATCACAGATTAAAAAATGTAAATATTATTGAAGACAAGAAATCTGGAGAGTTTAGATTGTCGCATCACGTAGATTTAAAAACTGGCCTCTATAAAGGTAGACAAGTTTTTGATCCAAAAAAATAAAAATTTAATTAATATAGCATGAGCAACAAAATTAAGATTGCAGTAGATGCAATGAGTGGGGAAAACTCTCCAAAAAAAATAATTGAAGGAATAAATATTTCTCTAAAATTTAATAAAAATAATTTTTTCTCTCTTTATGGACGTCAGGAAATTTTGGAAAAAGAAATAGCAAGGAATAAATCAATTGAGCAATATTGCGAAATCATTAATACAAAAAATATTATTGAAGATGAAGAAAGCCCTCTTGTTGCTGCGAAAACTGGTAGAGATTCAAGCATGTGGAAAGCTATTGAATCCCAAAAAGAAAATAAAACTGATATTTCTCTTTCCGCTGGGAATACTGGAGCGCTTTTAATAATCTCTCGACTTTTATTAAAATCAATTGACGGAATTAACAAACCTGCATTAGCAGGTTTATGGCCAAACAATAACGGCATGAATGTTGTTCTTGATCTTGGTGCTAACATAGAATGTAGCGAAAAGAATTTGGTAGATTTCGCGTGCATGGGCTCAGCTCTATTTAAATCTCTTTTTAAAAATGATAATCCACGAATCGCGTTATTGAATATTGGTCTTGAGGAAAATAAGGGAAGCGATACATTGAAGAAAACTTATTCAATACTTAAAGAAAATAAAATAAAAAATTTTGATTTTAGAGGATTCATAGAAGGAAATCATATAATGGATGGAAATGTCGATGTTATAATAACTGATGGATTTACTGGAAACATAGCACTAAAAACTGCTGAAGGTACTGCTAATTTTATAACAAAAAATTTAAAGAAAGCATTAAACAAACTTTCAATAATTATGTCATACAAATCTTTAAAAAAATTTAAGGAGAAACTTGACCCCAGGAAATATAATGGCGCAATTTTTTTAGGACTTCAGAGCCCTGTAGTTAAAAGTCACGGTTCAACTGATGCTATTGGATTCGCTCATTCTATTGAAGTGTGTCATAAAATTGTACAAGCTAATTTAATTAAAAAGATAAAATCACACTTAATTACGGTTGACGCTGAATAAAAGCAGTACTATTTCTTTTTGATGCTAAAAAAAAATTTTACAAGAAAAAATATAATTAATAAAGTTTATCAAAACTTGGGTTTCTCTAAAAATACATCTTCAAGAATAATAGATGATTTCTTTGAAACAATAATTGATATACTGATGAAATTTAAAAAAATTAAGATTTCATCATTTGGAACATTTGAGGTTATAGGTAAAAGTGAAAGAATTGGGCGCAATCCCAAAACTAAAGTGAAAGCTAAAATTTCAGCAAGAAATGTTGTTAAATTCAAACCATCAAATATTATTAAAGATAAAATAAATAATTAATGGATAATATTACAAAATCCGATGATGCTTATAAAACTATTGGTGAAGTCACCAAGGAACTAGGATTAATTGATAAAAATACTGGTCATTTACAGACACATACTCTTAGGTATTGGGAAACTCAATTCAAACAAATTCGTCCTGAAATTGGTACGGGAAAAAGAAGATATTATTCAAAAAAAAATTTTGAAACTATTAAATTAATAAAATTTTTATTAAAGGAGAAAGGCTTGACAATCAATGGAGTAAAAAAAATATTAAATAATCCAGAAATACAATCACTTGACGGTGGTATTAATTTAAGTGTATATAAAAATGATTTAAAAATCAGTAAAAGTGTCAGAGGTAGAATAGAAAAGATTTCTAGAATTATTAGAGAATTAAAGAAATATAGGTAAATGGCTAAAAAATCATCTATAAAAGTTCGTCTTGTCCCAGAAAGCAAGCCTGATAGTGCTTTTTTTTATTATGTTAAAAAACCTTCAACTGGTGAAAAGGCAAAAAATAAACTTAAAATCAAAAAATATAATCCATCAACTCGCAAACATGAAATATTTGTAGAAAAAAAATTACCACCACATAGTAAATAATTATTTTTTTTTAAATTTTTTTTTTTGAAATTCAACATAACTCCATATTATAGATTTCCATATTCTTGATGTTAGTTTTGAATCAATGCCATATCTAATAGATTTATTTTTAATTTTTTTGAGAATATCGTCTATTCTTTTGCGATCAATTATTTGTCTTTTATATTTTTTTATACTTAACATATATTTAACAATTTTAGTTCTCTCTTTAATTAAATCAAAGATTTTTTTATCTATTTGGTCAACTTTATTTCTAGCTATTTTAAGTTTTGTTTTGTTCATTGGAGTGACATTAAATAATTATAAATTTATAAAATAGATATGTATATTAATACTATGAATGAAAAAAATAAAAATATTTATATTTCCTACTGGTTACTGTTAATAACTTTTCTTGTAGCTTTAATGATTATCATAGGTGGATTGACTAGATTAACTGATTCTGGTCTATCGATTACCAGATGGGATTTGGTTTCTGGAATATTGCCACCCCTGTCATTAAATGAATGGGAAAAATCATTTTCACTATATAAATATATACCCGAATATAAATTGTTAAATTCATCAATGACTTTAGATCAATTTAAGACCATTTACTGGTGGGAATATATTCATAGATTGTTGGGGCGTTTTGTTGGACTTTTTTTTCTTATACCTTTGCTCTATTTTACACTTAAAAAAAAAATAAAAAAGAATTCATTAATTTCTCTTTATCTGATTTTGTTACTTATACTCTTTCAAGGTTTTATTGGATGGTTCATGGTTAGAAGCGGTTTGACGGAAAAAACTGATGTTAGTCATTATCGTTTAGCCACGCATTTAACTTTGGCTTTTATTATTTTCATTTTACTATTGTGGAATTACCTTGAACATAGAGAACAACAAGTTTTGATATCTAATAAAAAATTGCCATTACATTTACCAATTTTTTTTATTCTTTTTTTACTTTTACAAATCTGCGTAGGAGCTCTTGTTTCAGGTTTAGATGCTGGCAAGATATATCAATCATGGCCATTGATGAATCAGAGTTATTTTCCTGACGACTCTAATCTTAGAGATCTATTTTCATTGAAAGCTTTAGAAACGCCCTCTATTTTGCAATTTATACATAGAAATGTAGCTTATTTTATAATCTTATTGTTTAGTTTTATCGCAATTATAATTTACAGATATAAAGATTTTGCTTATTTAAGAAATATTACTCAGTTAATTTTCATATTTCTTTTTTTACAAACTTTTTTAGGAATTTTAACGGTACTTTCTGGTTCATGGATAATTTTAGCATCTATGCATCAAATAGGATCAATTCTCTTAGTTACAACATCTTTAATTCTAGTATTCAAAAATTCTAGAATCAACTAACATTTCTAAGTTTTACACTTCCGGTGTGCTCTAAAGCTTGTTTTATATCAGCTTTTTTAGAGCTTTATAAGAATTCAAGGTGCGCAATATGCTCAAACAACTAATTGTAAAGACTTTTCGTGGTTCTAAAAGATTTGACATTATCTACTATTCTCAGTATTTATGCGCCAATTATGATGACAAATTTTATTAAGAAAAATGAAATAAAAAATAATTGGCTTTTAATAGATGCCGAAAATGTAATAGTTGGTAGGCTAGCTGCTTATATATCCAAAGTTTTACGTGGTAAAAATAAAAGTCAATACACGCCTCATATGGATAACGGTGATTTTGTTGTTGTAACAAATATTGAAAAAATTAAATTTACTGGAAAAAAACACAACAAGAAAAAATATTATAGACATACTGGTCATCCTGGTGGAATTAAAAGCACCACTCCTTCTGTCTTGATAAAGAAAAAGCCTGAAGAAATTTTAAAATTAGCTGTTAAAAGAATGCTGCCCGACGGTCCTTTGGCTAAAAAGCAGCTTTCCAAATTAAAAATATACAAGGGTAAATTGCATCCCCATGAATCACAAAATCCAAAAATTATTGATTTTGGTAAAATTAACTATAAAAACAAAATTTCATTAAACTAATATGGAACCTCAATTAAATACAAAATCTATTGTTAATAAAATTAAGTTGGATTTTAAAGAATCAAAATATGCAACCGGAAGAAGAAAGAAGTCTATTGCTAGAGTTTGGTTGAAAAAAGGTTCTGGCTATATTTATGTTAATGGAAAAAAAATGATAAATTATTTTAACAAGCCAAATTTACATATTGCAATCTGCAGACCGTTTACAGCAACTAAGAGAGAAAATGAATTTGATGTAAAATGTACCGTAAAAGGTGGAGGGTTTACTGGTCAAGCTGGGGCCATAATTCTCGGTATATCGAGAGCTTTGGTTGAATTTGAGCCAGATCTAAAGACGATTTTAAAAAAAGAAAAATTTACTACGAGAGATTCAAGGGCTGTAGAAAGAAAAAAATACGGACATAGAAAAGCAAGACGAAGTTACCAGTTTTCTAAAAGATAAACTTTCTTTAAATTACCACTTAAAAATAATAACTGTTATAATCGGAAACTATGAAGGATTCATTAAATATAGCAATAGCGGGCGCAACTGGATATGTGGGGCTTGAGTTGATTAAAATACTACTTAAACATCCAAAAGCTAACATTATTTATTTGTGTGCAAGAAGATCTCTAGGAAGATCAATTACTATGTTTGATAAGAAAATTAAGAAAAAAAATTTACCAAAAATTTCTGATATTAAAAAAATTAATTGGAATAAAGTGAATGTTCTTTTCACATCACTTCCTAATGGTGAAGCTCAAAAAATTGCAAACAGAATCCCCAGTAATATTAAATTGATAGACTTATCTGCTGATTTTAGATTAAACGATCATAGAATATATAAAAAATGGTATAAAAAAGATCACAATTGTAAAAAATTTATAAATAAATCTATTTATGCAATTACAGAATTTTCCAGAAATAAACTTAACAATCATAGAATAATCGCGTGCCCAGGTTGTTACCCAACCTCTGCTCAAATTCCGCTGATCCCTTTAGTAGAGAAAAGGATGATAAATGTTAACAATATAATTATTGATTCTAAATCTGGATATTCAGGAGCAGGAAGAAATTTTAAAAAAAAATTTTTATTTAAAAATTTATTTGATTCTGTTTCTGCTTATGGAATAGGATCACATAGACATATGGCAGAAATTGATCAAGAATTATCAAAAGCATCAAAAAGAAAAATTAATGTATTTTTTACACCACATATTTTGCCAATGTTTCGAGGAATTCTATCCACTATATATTTAGAAACAATTGGAAAAAATAATGCAAAAAAGATATATAAATTTTTAAAACAATATCATAAAAATAATTTTTTTGTTAAAATAGCTAAGTTTAACACTCCAATTGGAACTGGTGATGTGATGAATACAAATTATTGTAAACTTTCTATATGTAAAGATAGAAAAAAAAATAAAGTTATTATTATTTCCGCAATAGATAATTTAATCAAAGGTGCTTCAGGACAAGCTGTTCAAAATATGAATGTTGCTTATCACTTAAATGAAACTTTGGGATTACAATGAAATATATTAATTTATTAGTTTTTTGTTTTCTTTTTTTTGGTTGTTCAAAAACTGCTACTCTTTACTGGTGTGGTGATCATGCCTGCCGCAGTGTTGCAGAAAAAAATGCATATTTTAAAAAAACAATGACAGTCGAAATAAAGAAATCAGATCAATTTGATAAGATAATTAAATCAGATCTTGAGATAATAAAAGAGCAAGCGAATTTGGAAGATAAAAAAAGAAATGTTCGACGTAAAACTTTTGTCAAGAAAAATAAATCAAGCAAAAAAAGAGTAATTAAAAATGAAAAAAAGTTAGCTAAACAAGCTCGTATAAATGAATTAAAAAAAATAAAGAATGAAAAAAAAATAGCTCAAAAATCTCGTTCTGCAAAGAAAAAAAAAAGATTTAAAACTAAAAAACAATATAGAAAGAAAAATCCATCGAAGAAATATGTTTCTATAAAGAATAATAAAGCAAATACTGAATTTAAAAACTTAGTTAATAAAATTATTAAGAGAAATGCACACAAACCTTATCCTAATGTCAACGATATACCCAATTAATTATTATGCATAAGAATATCAATATTGGAATAATTGGATTAGGACAAATCGGAAGTAGATTGTATGAAGAAATACTATCTAAAAAAAAAGATATTGGAATTAAAACTGGAGTAAACGTTAATATTCTTGCTATATCAGCAAAAAACATTAATAAAAAAAGAAATTTTAAATTTAGTAAAAAAATTTTTTACAAAAATCCAATTTATATAGCCAAAGACCCAAGAATAGATATTGTATTTGAATTAATCGGTTATTCAGATGGTTTATCAAAAAAAGTTGTTGAACTGGCTCTAAAAAATAAAAAACATGTAATTACTGCAAATAAAGCTTTAATAGCAAAGAACGGCGATTATCTTTCTTCGTTAGCAGAAAAAAATAAAGTTAATTTAGAATTTGAAGCCTCGGTTGGTGGGGGGATACCAATATTACGAACTATAAAAGAAGGTTTAGCTACGAACAAAATTAATAAAGTCGTTGGGATTTTAAATGGTACTTGCAATTATATACTTTCCAAAATGGAAAGTTCAAAAGATTCATTTGCTAATGTCTTGAGGAAAGCTCAAATATTAGGATACGCTGAGCCAAGAGATCCAAGATTTGATTTGAATGGCTATGATACTTTAGCTAAAGTAAGAATATTATCTGCTCTCGTATTTAATAATAAAATTTCAAAAAATAACTGTTTAATGAATGGAATAGAAAATATCGAACTCGAGGATATTAAAATGGCAGATAAATTAAATTTTAGAATAAAACTGCTGGGAATTACTGAAATAATAAATAACCAATTATTCGAAAGAGTTCATCCATGTTTAATAAAAAAAGACACATATATAGCAAATGTCAATGGAGTTATGAATGCCGTGATTCTTGAAGGTAAACCAGTAGGACAAAGTTTATTACAAGGTGAGGGAGCGGGACCAGGACCTACTTCCTCAGCCCTTATGTCTGATTTGCTATCTATTTTAAGAGGTAATATTAAATATCCGTTTGGATTACCGTTTAAGAAAAGAAAAAAAATTAATACTTATGATAAAAATCAATACTTGAACTCTTTTTATTTGCGTTTTGACGTTAAAGACAAACCTGGCGTTTTATCTTCGATAACTAAAGTTTTTACCAAGAATAAAATTTCAATTAAAAATCTAATTCAAAAACCTGATAAAAAGAATAAAACTGCTTCTATAGTTATATTAACACATGAAGCTAGAGAAAAAAATTTTAATAGTTTAATTTTTAATTTAAATAACAATAAATCTGTCAAAAAAAAATCTACTTTTATTAGAATAGAAAAAGTTTAAATGAATATTGATAAAAAGTTTATTGATTCTTTTGTTCACACCACTGAGAGAGCTGCCTACGGTGCTTCACTGTTTAAGGGCAAAAATGATAAAATTGGTGCCGATCGTGAAGCGGTTAATGAAATGAGAAAACAATTAAATAATATTGACATGAAAGGTAAAATTGTAATTGGCGAAGGTGAGTTAGACGAAGCTCCGATGCTCTATATTAACGAGGAAGTTGGAACCAAGAGAGGTGAAGAACTTGATATTGCAGTTGATCCTTTAGAAGGAACAAATTTTACAGCAAAAAACTTGCCAAATGCTTTATCAGTACTCGCTGTCACTCATAAAAGCAATCTCCTTAATGCGCCAGACACTTATATGGAAAAAATTGCTATTGGTCCTGGACTACCTGAAAATTTAGTTGATCTTGATTTTTCTGTAGAAAAAAATATTAGATTATTATCAGACGCAAAAAATGTTTCTCCACATCAAATAAATGCCTGTGTTTTGAAACGCCCAAGACACAACAAAATAATAGAGGCGTTAAACTCGTTGAACGTTAAGATAAATTTTATAACTGATGGTGATGTATCTGGTGTCATTTCTGTTGCTAAACCTAGCACATACATTGATATATATTTAGGAATAGGTGGCGGTCCAGAAGGAGTTCTAGCAGCTGCTGCTTTAAGCTGTTTGTCTTGTCAAATGCAGACTAGACTAGTATTTCAAAATGAAGATGAAAAAAATAGAGCAAAAAAAATGGGTATTAAGGAACTTAACACTAAGTATTATCTTAAAGATATGGTCAAAGGCGATGTTATTTTTTGTGCTACTGGAGTCACAAACGGCGATATGGTTAAAGGTATAAAAGATCTTGGTGATTCTTTCGAAGCCGAAACTTTACTACTTCACAAAAGCAGTAACACAAATAAAATAATTAAAAATATAATAAAAAAATGAACTTTACTTCAGTCAGTAGAAAGAACTGGATATTTAAAAAATTCAGTTCTTTAGATGTAGAGAAATATTGTGAAGAATATACTTTGAACGAAATTGTTGCAAAACTTTTATCGATTAGAAAAAATGATATTAAAAATATAGATTTTTTTTTAAATCCAGCAATTAAGAATATTATGCCAAATCCTTACTGTTTAAAAAACATGGATGTTGCAATTAATAGAATTTATCACAGTATTATCAAAAATGAATCAATAGGTATTTTTGGTGATTATGATGTGGATGGAGCTACATCCACAGCGTTATTGTTGCGTTATTTTTTATCCATAAATCAAAAAATACATATACACATTCCTGACAGAAAAAAGGAAGGATATGGTCCTACAATAAAGGGTTTTGAAAATCTTATAAATTTGGAAGTCAAACTTATCATTACCGTTGATTGTGGCACAATGTCATTTGAACCCATTAAAAATTCTCAAGATAGAAATATTGATGTGATTGTATTAGACCACCATCAATCTGATCTTAAACTTCCAAAGGCTTGCGCTCTTGTAAACCCCAATAGATATGACGATACCTCACAACTTAATTATCTTTGCGCTGCCGGTGTCTGTTTTATGTTTTTGGTAGCCTTAAATAAAAAACTTAGAGATGCTGGTTGGTTTGTAAAGAACGATATAAAAGAACCGAATATTTTAAATTTTTTAGATTTAGTCTCCTTAGCTACTGTATGCGACGTTGTCCCACTTATAGATTTGAATAGAGCTTTTGTTTCTCAAGGACTGAAAGTGATAAAAAAAAGATTAAATTTGGGTTTAAAAACTTTATATGATTTGTGTGAAATTAAATCTGAACCTAGCACATATCATTTGGGTTACGTTTTGGGACCAAGAATTAATGCCGGTGGCAGAGTAGGAAAATCTTCCCATGGTGCTGAACTTTTATCTTCCAACGATCCCCAGAAAGTTTATAAAATCGCAACAGATTTAAATAAATCTAATAAAGAAAGGCAGAGTATTGAGTTTATTTTATTTAAAAAAGTTTATTCACTCATCGACAATTTTAAAAATGATCCAGTATTAGTTTTGTCTGGTGAGGGTTGGCACGAGGGAATAATTGGTATTGTGGCTTCAAGAATAAAAGAAAAATATAATAAACCAACGATAATAATTTCATTAAATGAAAATCTGGGAAAAGGATCGGCTAGATCGGTAAATGGTTTTGATATCGGAAAACATATTATTAAGGGCACTCAATTAAAAATTCTTGAAAAAGGAGGTGGACATAAAATGGCAGGAGGATTTGTTATTAAAAAAAATAATATAAGTTTATTTAGAAATTTTTTAATTGATAATTATGAAAAATCTCAATTGAATTCATCAAGTATAAGAAATTTATATCTAGATTCATTGATAGCCCCAAGTGCCATAAATGAAGAATTTTATCATGAGATTTGTAAATTAGCTCCTTTTGGCGCAGGGAATATTGAGCCAAAATTTGCGATCAAAAATTTAAAGGTAATCAATTCAAATTTTGTAGCAGACAAACATATAAAATCTGTTTTACATGGAGAAGATGGTTCAGTTATTAAAAGTATCGCTTTTAATGCTAAAAATGGTCCATTAGAACCATTTCTTGATCAAAAAAATAAAAAAAAATTTAATATTGCAGGAAAAATAACTTTAAATTCATGGCGAGGTAAGCAAAATATTGAATTTATTATAGAAGATCTATCTATTAATTAACTTAGTCTGGCAATTTCTGAAAAGAATTCTGCAGATTTTTTTTATAATTTTTCCAAGAATTAATAGAACTTTTGTAAATTTTTTTTCTAGCTTGAATATCACTAGCTGTTTTAATGAGCCTTTTATTTTCATAAAATTTCAGACAGTTTTTATTCCAATCTAAATTACATTTTTCTATTAAGTTTCTAATTTGTTGTTCAGGGTTTTCAATGATTTGCTCATATTCTATATCCACAATAAATTTAGGAAGTGTTTTCTTCCAATGCCTTATTAAGTCATGATAGAGATAATAATAATCTGTAATTTCATCTAAATTATAGGCAAAATTTAAACTTTTGTTTGCAAAAAAATTTTTAAAAATTGATAAGCAATTATCTTTAGAATTTCTCACACAGTGAATTATTATTGAATTTGGTAGTATCAATTTTATTAGACCAATCCACTTGAAATTTATTGGAAGTTTATCAGTTACTTTTTCAGATTTATTGGAAATTTTTATTAGATCATTGATATATTTTTGTCCTATCAATTTTAGATCCTTTTTTTTTATATTATTATTTTGTTTTAATAATAATTTCCCATGCTCCATACAAAAATTATTTTTTATTAAGTCTGGTAGAAAATAAAGTTCATCTCCACCAAAAACCTTTGGATGGCTTGATATTATTTGCTCTACAAGCGTGGTGCCAGACCTTGGCATACCAACTATAAATATAGCTGAAGAATTCAAATTACCCAAATTAGCATATTTTTTAAAAAGATTTTCATTAAATATTTTCTTGATATTATCAAATTCATTTTTTTCTTTCTCTACTGAAAAATTTATCTGTTTTCTACGAAGATTATTGGCCTCCTTGTAATATTTAAATGAATTATCGTAATCTTTAATATCTTCCATAGCTTTACCAAGTGCAAAAATTATATCTGGGTGTTGTTCATTATTTTTTTTAGAATTATGGTAGATTTTTTCTAATAAGGCTAAATGATCATCGTCTTTTTTATATTTAATTAATTGACTTAACGTTCTATGAGCAGAATAGAAATTTGTATTTAATTCTATTGATTTTTGCAAATGTACTTTGGCTTCATCAAATTTACCTAAGTTTTTGTATAAAATCCCTAAATTGTAATATGATATATAAAATTTCGAATTAATTGCTAATGATCTTTTAAAAGACAGTTCTGCTTTTCTAATATTATTAAGTGTTAGATATAGACTTCCTAAATTATTATGTGGTTCTGATATTTTGTTGTCTAAGCTAATCGATTTTTTATAATAATTTTCTGCTCTTTTATATTCTGCCTTAGATTTATAAATGCTTCCTAAATTATTATATATCATGGCGTATTCAGGATTAAATTTAATTCCTTTTTCGTATATTTCTATTGCTTCATTTACTCTATTTTGTTCAGTAAGAATAAGTCCCAAAATGTTATATAAAATAACAACTTTTGGATAATTGTGTATTAGCTTCCTATTAAGATTTTCTGCTTTAATCAATTTTTTAGATTTATATAAATTTAAAAGTTGTTCGATTTCTTTTTGTAAAATTTTCATTTGCTAAGCTAAATAACGTCCAATCCTTAATAAATTGAATTTCTTCATGAATAAAACAAAATTATCATCATTGAAACAGTTTCCAATATATAATAAATACAAGAATAATTTAATAGGTCCCATCGTCTAACGGTTAGGACAGGTGGTTTTCAATCACCTAATCGGGGTTCGATTCCCCGTGGGACCGCCAAAAGCTTGTCGTAATAGCTTAATACAATTAAATATATGATTTTTGTTAAAAGAAATTTTTTTTATAGTAGTTTTGAAATTCCTTTAATTTTTTAATGTCCTATTTTGTTTATGTCCTATGCAGTAATAAGAATTCAAAATTCATAACTTATGTTGGTTACACAAATAATCTTAGAAAGAGATTATATTTGCACAATAAAGGGAGAGGCGCTAAATTTACAAGAGGAAGAAAATGGAAAATAATATATATTGAAAAATATTTTATAAAGAAAGCAGCTATTATTCGAGAACGCTATATAAAGAAAAATAGAAAATTGAGAAATATAATTAGAGATAGGTACATATGAAAAAAGAAATAGCCATAATTCTTCCCTATAAAGAAAAGTATACACTAAATGAAGCTAGCGCGGCAGCTATATGGGTTAAAGACTATTTAGAACATAGTCTACTTAAAGATAAAACTTCAGTATTTGGTTATCTTGAAGGAAAGTGTAAACCACTGACTAGTAATTTTGTAAATTTAGATATTTCAAACATCAAATATAAAAAAAATTATTTTTATACTAAAAAATTTTATAGCCATTATAAAAAAAATAAGTATGAAATAATTGAAATTCATAACAGACCGGAATCTTTAGTTTTTTTATTAAAAAAACAATTAAATTGTAAATTTATTTTTGTTTATCATAACAATCCGCAAGATCTGAGATTCTCTAAAAGCGTGAAAGAAAGACTTTTTATTGCAAAAAATTGTGATCAATTATATTTTGTGAGCAATTGGGTAATGGATAAATTTTTTGAAGGTTTGCCTTTTGAATATAAAAATAATTGCGAAATTTTATATCCTGGAATAAACAAAATAAATAAATTTCCAAAAAAAGAAAAAATAATTATATTTACAGGCAAACTAAATTCTTCAAAAGGTTATGATATTTTTGGCAAAGCTCTTTTGAACATTCTAAACAAATTCACAAAATGGAAAGTTTATGCCATAGGAAATGAGAGAAGGGAGACTCACAATTTCATACATAAAAATTTTAATGTTATCGATTGGTTACCCCACGAGAAAATACTAAATTACTATAAAAAAAGTTCAATCTCCGTTGTTTGTTCTAGATGGCAAGAACCTTTTGGTAGAACTGCAATGGAGTCAGCTGGTTATGGTTGTGCAACCATTACAAGTAACAGAGGCGGATTGCCTGAAACATTTAACAATAACCTAATTTTAAATAAACTAAACACACAGACACTTGAAAAATTAATAATTAAAGTAATTAAAAATAAAAATCTACTTAGAAAAATCCAAATTAAAAATTTTAATAACGTTATACATAAAATTGAAAATTTAACTAAAAAAATTGATAATCTAAAAAATAATTACTTAACCAAAAAAATAAATTATATTAGAAATAAAAATTTGAAAATTTTACATATTTCTAGTTTTGATGAAAAAAACAATCATAGATTATTTAACATTTCTATATCAAATAAAATAACAAGTGGCTTCATACGAAATAATCATGATGTCATTAATTTTAGCTACAAAGATTTCAATAAAAAACTATTATTGAAAACTAATGTTCATGTTAATTCAAAACTTCTTAATATAGCTGATAATTATAGGCCTGATTTAATCTTATTAGGTCACAATAATATATTGAATAGAAAAACAATTGAGGAAATCAGAACAAAATATAATACAAAATTTGCTCTCTGGTATGAAGATCATTTAGTAGAAGGTGGCCCCAACTATGTTAATAACCTCAATTTAATCGAGTCAAACGAAGATTTAATTGATCATTACTTTGTTACAACATTTCCAGATATTATTAAAACTAGAATTCCAAAAAATAAATTAAGTTACATGCCAATTCCAGCGGATGAAAATATTGAAAATTTAGAAATATATAATTCAAAAAATAGATATAAGGATCTTTTTTTTGCACTAAGTCATGGTGTGAATTATGGAAAATTAAAACCAAGGAACATTGATGAAAGAGAAACTTTTTTAAATGAAATGATTCTAAAAAATAATAAATTTACATTTAATATATTAGGCTATGCTCATGAGCAACCAAAGTGGAACTATCATTATTTTAATGAATTATCTAAATGTAAAATGGCATTAAATCTAAGCAGAGGCAGACCAACAAAATATGCTTCTAGCAATAGAATAGCGTCTTTAGTCGCTAACGGTATAATGACATTTATTGATAGAAAAACTAGGTTTTTTGATTTTTTTAGTAATGATGAAATGGGTTTTTATAACAATGTTGAGGATTTGTTAAACCAAATAGATAAATTACATGGAAATATCAATAAAATAAATAAAATTTCAAGAAATGGTAAGAGAAAGTATTTCTCTATATTTAATAATTCTATCATATCAGAATATATATTATTCAAAACCTTCGATAAAAAAAATAAGTATAAATACGTTTGGGATTAAATTCTTACTGATGTATATTTGTATTGCAGGAAAAAACAAATGCGCTATAGATGCTTTGAAATTTATTCTCCCTTTAAATAAAAAAAAAATTAAAATTTTAGCTCTGCCGAATCATAATGATAAAGGTAGGGATGGTTGGCAACCTTCGTTTAGAAAATTTGCAATTGAAAATAGAATAAGAATTGTAAAAATTAAAGAACTATATTCTATTAAGGAGTTATTTTTTTTTTCTTTAGAGTATTTGAAAATTATTAAAGTTGAAAAGTTTAAAACGAACAATTTATTTAATTTTCATTTTAGTTTGCTACCAAAATATAGAGGTTGTCATACCAATTTTTTTCAAATTTATAATGGCGAAAAATATTCAGGGGTTACGATCCACAAAATTGACAGAGGTATTGATACTGGTGATATAATTGATCAAATGAAATTTAAAATTAGAATTAATGATACAGCTCAAGAAAATTATTTAAAACTAATGGCATTCGCTATAACTTTATTTAAAAAAAATTTACATAACATTCTTAACTCTAAATATAAATTAAAAAAACAAGTTCTAAGCACAGGCAGTTATTATAGTAGAGGCAGCGTAAATTATAAAAAAATGATAAAAATAACCTTGAAGAAAAGCTCAATGAAGATACACAATAAAATTAGATCACTAATTTTTCCAGCGTACCAGTTACCAAAAGTTAATGGAGTGCAAGTCCAAAAGAGCGTTTATAAAAATAATAAAATTTATTTAATTGAAAATAATAATAATAAGTATAAATACTAAATTCTTATGTTTAATGCTTGTTTAATAGGTTATGGATATTGGGGTAGCAAGTTAGCTAGAAATTTCCAAAATTCTGAATTTTTTAATATTGTTTCAATATCTGATAAAAAGGTAAAAAATTTAATTGCTGCTAAAAAAAACTATCCTCTAGCTAATTGTTACAAAGACTTTAAGAAGGCGATTAAAAGTGACCAGCATAATCTAGTAATAATTTCCTCACCTACAGCAACACACTTTAAGATTGCCAAATATGCTCTAGAAAATTTTAAGCATATTTTGGTAGAAAAACCTCTTTCTTTATCATTAACGGATGTCAAAAGATTAAATAAAATTGCAAGAGATAAAAAAAAGATGATTTTTGTCGACTATCCTTTTTTATTTTCAGGGACTATTAATTTCATAAAAAAAATAATCGATAAAAATAAATACGGAAAAATTTTAGAGATAGAGTCATTTAGAGAACAAGCTCCAGTAAGAAATGATGCAAACGTAATATGGGACTTGGGAACTCATGATATATCAATATTACTATACTTGATAAATAAACTTCCTTATAGAATCCAAACAATTAAAAAAAAAAATTTTAAAAATACTTTGTGTGATAGCGTTTATATTAATTTGAAATATAAAAATAGTTCTAATGTATTAATTAGAAATTCTTGGCTTTCACCTACTAAAGTAAGATTAATCAAAATTAAATTTCAAAGAGCTACCTTATATTGCGATGAGAACGAATCTTTATATAAAATAAAAATTTACAAAAAAAAATTTATAAATGATTGGTCAAAATATAACCTGGAAGTACCTGAAATTGACCTTAACGAGCCACTTTCAAAAATGGTTAAATATATCTTTTATGCAATCAAAAGAAATAATAATTATCTTTTTAAGAAAAAGTTTAATGAGAAAGTCACTTTTCTATTAGATAAAATAAATAGAAACAATGGTTAAATTAATAAATTTTACCGAAGTCAATCCAATATCAAGAAAGGTTGATCTATCAATCAAAAAAGAAATGTATTCCACGATTCTAAAAAAAAAATTTATATTAGGGAATGAGGTAAAAAATTTTGAAGATTCATTTTCAAAATTATCTAAAATTAAATATTCTGTCGGTTGCGCCTCTGGAACTGATGCGTTGATATTGGCTATTAAGTCATTAAATCTACAAAAAGATGATGAAATTATTATTCCTGCAATGACTTACATTTCCACGAGTCTTGCAGTTATACTTAATAACTTTAAAATAGTTTTTGCTGATATTGATGAGGAAACTGGTCTCGTATCAATTACAAAAATTCATAAACTAATAACCAAAAAAACTAAAGCAATTATACCTGTTAATTTATATGGTCAAAAAGTTGATATAAAAAAATTAAGAAAAGTTGTTGGAAAAAAAATTTTTATAATAGAAGATAGTGCTCAATCCCATTTTGCTTACAGTTGTTACAATTGTAGAAAAAATACCAATAGAAAATGCTGTAAAAAAGAAAGGAATGAAAAATTTGCTAATATAGCTTGTTACAGTTTTTATCCTTCAAAAAATCTAGGTGCATATGGAGATGCTGGTTTAGTTGCAACTAATAATTTTAAAATATATAAAAAATTATTGTTACTAAGAAATTTGGGTTCTGTAAAAAAAAATAAACACAATATAATTGGAATGAACAGTCGATTAGATACCATTCAGGCTGTAGTCTTAAAAAATAAATTGAAATCAATTTTAAAGTTAAATGATATAAGAAGAAAAATTTCCATTTTTTATGATTACCATTTAGGAAATATTAAAGAAATAAAGATTACAGATACGAAACCAGGCTCATCAAGACATTTGTATGTCATAAGAACAAAGAATAGAAATAAACTAATAAAACATCTCTTATTTAAAAAAATTCATTGCCAGATTCATTATCCTTATAGTTTAAATAAAGCAAAATTTATTGATAGAAGAATTACTCTAAAAAATTCTGAGAATTGGGCTAATCAATGTTTAAGTCTACCGCTTCATCCAAATTTGAAAATATTTCAAATGAAAAGAATTGTGAGTGAGATAAAAAATTTTTTCCAGCATAAATAAACTTTATATTTTAATGTCTAAAAATCTAGTAATAAAAATGTCAAACGGTTTTGGAAATCAAATGTTTTTGTATGCTGCTGCTTACGGCTTTTCAAAAAAATTAGGTTATAATTTATTGATCGATAATGAATCAGGTATCAAACACGACTTTAAAAAGTGGGAGAAAAAAAAAAGGATAAATTGGAAACCCAACTACGAATTAGAGTTGTTTTGTCTTAATACAAAGATTGCTGATGATAAATATAAATTTTTATCCACTAAAAAATATCTAAAAAGAAAATATATGAAATTCTTTGATAAATTTAGTCAAAAAAAAAATTTCTTGATTGAAAAAATGAGCAGCAATAAAAAAACTAATTACTCTGATCAATATCTATTAGAAAATTATCACGACACAATTTACATGGAAGGATACTTTGAATGTGAAAAATATTTTTACGACTATAGAAATGACTTATTGAAGGAATTTTCATTTAAGTTAATTCCAAACCTAGAAAATAACCCTTTTATCAAAATAATTGAAAGTTCAAATGTTGTATCAATTGCTTTTAGAGCAGAAAGATTTTCTGAATTTGCTAATAATAGTAGTGCCAATTTACAAAAAACTGCAGATTTTGAAAAGCTTACCGTGAAATATATTTACCGAGGAGTAGAATACTTTAGATCAAAACTTAAAAATCCTAAATTCTTGATTTGGTCTAATAACTTTGAAAATTTAAATAATCATTTTGACACTAACTTATTTACTTTTGTTAAAAACAAAGCTGAGAATAAAATATTTTTAGACTTTCTTTTAATGTGTAAATGTAAATATTTTATTGTTGGCCCTACAACTTTTCATTGGTGGCCAGCATGGTTATGTAATTACGATAAGAAAATTATTGTTTGTCCAAAAGACAAAGAACTAAATACATCGTCAAACTTAAATTTTTGGCCAGATTCTTGGACAAAAATTTAATTTAATTTTTTTGCAATAAATTTGACACTTTGCAATGTTTTATGAAATATTATTTCATGTAATAAATTTTTAACATTATGAAAATTTCAATTCTGTTACCATATAAAGAAAATTTTTCCCCAACCTACGCTGGGGCTGTATCTTTATTTATAAAAGATACTGTGCAATTGAGTAAATTTAAAAATGATATTACAATCTTTGGTAATACTACCCTAAAAAAAGCTTATAAGCTTAAATATCAAAACATAAAATTAAAAAAAAAAATAATTCAAAGTGGCAGTAAATTATATGTTAATGAATTTTTAAAGTTTGAAAGAGAATATCCTTCAGATTTGATAGAAATTCATAATCGCCCCAATTATTTTCATCAAATATTTGAAGCGGAACCAAATAAAAAAATGGTTTTATATTTCCATAATGATCCTTTAACAATGTCAGGTTCTAGATCAGTGAAGGATCGTAAAGAGTTAATGTCAAACACTACTAAAATTATTTTTAATAGTGATTGGTCTAAAAAAAGATTTTTAGAAGGCGTTGATGGTTTATATGTCAACTCTGAAAAATTAAATGTTATTTATCAATCCACTAATCCTGTTCGAATAAATTTAAAAAATAAAAAAAAATGGATTACATTTGTTGGCAAATTAAATCGTGCAAAGGGTTATGATTTGTTTGGAAAAGCAACTTTAAAAATATTGAAAAAATATAGAAATTGGAAGGGGATAGTTATAGGTGACGAACCAAGATCAACTCTTTCATTCAAACACAAAAGATTAGATATTATGGGTTTTATAAATCATGATAAAGTTCTAAAAATTTTTGAAAAAACTAGCATTGCGGTGGCGTGTTCAAGATGGGATGAGCCATTAGGAAGAACAAGCTTAGAAGCTAGCAGCAGAGGTTGTGCGACTATAATTAGTAATAAAGGTGGTTTACCTGAAACTGTCACTCACGGAGTTATTATAAAAGAATTGAATGTCGATTCCGTTTATCTAGCAATAAAAAAATTAATTGAAAATAATAAATTAAGACATGAATTGCAAAAACTATCTCTAAAACATTTTTTTCATACAAATAAATTAAGTTCAAAAAAAATTGATGAATATAGAGATAGTTTATTAAAATTCAAAATTCTAAAAAATTCTTTCAAAATTAAAATACCAAAAAGCCTACGAATATTACATGTAACTAATTTTAATGAGCGTCATGATGGTAGACTTTTTTTTAATACTGGAAGAAGGCTCAATAACGGATTCATAAGACTGGGTCACAGCGTCTTAGGTTTTAGTGACAGGGATATAGTTAAACACTATAAAAGTATCAAGGATTACACAGGATCTAATTCACTAAATCAAAAATTAATCAATACTGTATACAATTATAAGCCAGATATATTAATTCTTGGTCATGCAGATCAAATCAAACCTGAGACATTAGCTTATATAAAAGAAAACTATAAAAATATTAAAATAGCACAATGGTTTCTTGACTCATTTGGTGTTTCCGCAAATAATGGCGGACCAGATTTCCTAAAAAAAAATAAATCAAGAATTTTAGATAAAATAGAATTTACAGATGCTAATTTTGTTACTACATCACCTGATGTTTTAAATTTCTTACCAAGAAATAAACTAACATTATTCATGCCAAATCCAGCTGATTCTTCATTTGAGACTTTAAAAAATTATGAGAACGACCAGTGTTCTGTGGATGTTTTTTTTGCATTAAGTCACGGGGTTCACAGAGGTACTCTGAAAAAGGGAAAATATGACGAAAGATCTGATTTTGTTAATAGGCTAGTTGAAAGAACGCCTAATGTGAAGTTTGACCTACATGGAATTAATAACAATCAACCTGTCTGGGCAGATTCATTTTTAAAATCAATTTCTAATGCAAAAATGGGGGTTAATTTGAGTAGGGGTGACCCTATAAAGTATTATAGCAGTGATAGAATAGCTCAATTGATAGGCAATGGTTTACTAACTTTTATTCATGATCAAACGCTTTATAGTAATTTTTTTTCAGAAAATGAAATAATATTTTATAACAATTTATCTAACCTTTCAGAAAAAATCCAAAAATTTGCTCGCGATGACGAACAAAGAAAAAAAATTGCTAAAAATGGCAAATTGAAATACATGAAATATTTTAATTCAACGGTTGTAGCTGATTACATAGTTTGCAATACTTTAGGAATAAGTTATAAAAAAAATAAATATCTATGGGAAAATAATTAACCTCAAAATCTCATAAAGATGTTTTCAGTCATAATACCCACATTTAACAACATAGATTATTTAAAAATTTGTTTAAATAGCCTTAAAAAAAACTCAAAATTTAATAACGAAATAATTCTTCATATTAATGAAGGGGTTGATGGTACACTAGATTTCGTGAAGAAAAATGGAATAAATTACACATACTCTCATTGTAATATTGGATTATGCTCATCTGTTAATACTGCTGTTAAGAAAACCACAACTGATTACATTATTTACGGCCATGATGATATGTATTTTTGTCCGGGTTGGGACGTTGCCTTTAATGAGGAGATAGCCAAAATAGGTCATAATCTTTTTTATTTATCAGGAACAATGATCCAACCAGTAAATGGACATATCCAATTAAATTGCGGCACTACTCACAATGACTTCAATGAAAAAAAACTCTTATCTGAATTTAATTTGATTGATCACCATGACTTTCAAGGCACACACTGGTCGCCACATCTTATTCATAAAGATGTCTGGAACAGTGTGGGAGGGTTAAGCGAAGAGTTTAATCCTGGTATTGGATCTGATCCCGATCTTAATATGAAATTATGGAAAAAAAATATTAGAATTTTTAAAGGCTTATCCAATTGTAGAGTTTACCATTTTGGTTCAATATCCTTAAGAAAAAAGAAATCTTTAAAAAGAAACAAGGGGTCTAAAATCTTTTTAAAAAAGTGGGGTATAAGTGTTAGTTTTTTTTTAAAATATTATTTAAATGGAAGCAAATATGAGTTTAACGAATGTATAATTACCAAAAAGTATAATGGTCCACTAAAGAATCCTAAAATATCTTTTTTTTACTTGGCAGAATTGTTCTTTTGTAAAATAAATTATATTTACAATAAATATTTCTAGTTATATTTTAATTTTGTTTAATGCGTTATTTTTAAATAAATTTGCTTCTTGAATGTAACGTCTTACCATTTGAGTTGTTTTGTGACCAGTCATAGCCATTATGCTTCTTTCTTCGGCTCCTAATTCAGCAGTCGAAGTAGCAAATCCAGATCTCAAACTGTGTCCTGAATATTTATTTGAATCTAACCCAGCAAGAGCTGCATATTTTTTTATTGTTAAAGCTACACTTTTATCTGAAATATCAAAAATTTTTCCAGATTTAATTTCTGATTTTTCAATCCATTTCTTTAAAGAAACCACAGGACAGTATTCGGGATTGGTAAAGTAGGGGATGCCTTTAGTCATTCCTTCGCCTGATTGATCAGTTTTTGATCTTTTTACAAATATTTTTACCCCTTCTGGAACGAAATCCAGATCCTCATAAAGTATTGCTACAAGCTCTGATCTTCTAAATCCGCCGGCAAAACCTACAAGTATTAATGCTTTGTTTTTGAATCTATTTGTTTCATTTTTTTCTTTATCTACTAAATTAATAATTAGCTTTAAGTCATTGATTAATATTGGTTTTTTTGCTTTTTGATGACTACCCAATATTCGCTTTATGCCCATCAAATTTTCGGTAATCATTGGATGTTTTACATCAATGTAGTGACCAGAAAGTTTATGAATGACACTTATAGATGCTAGTCTTCGTTTTAACGTGCTGAATTTTGATGATTTTGATAAATGTGTTAGGTAAAGCGTTATGATTTTTGGCTCAGATGGCATAGGCTTAAAACCATTCTTAATACTAAAACTAGCGAAATCTTTATAATCAGCCTTGTAAGCCCTAAGTGTATTTAAAGACTTAGAGCTTTTAAGATTATTCAAAGTTTCCAATTCCAAACTTTTTACATCTGTAACTAAGTCACTCATATTTTTCCGATAACCATTAATTATCGGAACTATATAATTCAGAAATTTAATGATGTC